>NZ_CDLKIE010000042.1:0-3235 GCF_975902315.1 Kaarinaea lacus
GGGGTGGGGGTGGCGGTGGCGCTGCACAATCCGCTGGCGGTCCTACGAGCCATCCTGCCGTGACATGACAATCATTACACTCTCCTGCCGGCTCACAATGACCACCGTTTTTGCCTTGCGCAATGCCTCCATCGTGACAGAATGAGCAAACGTCAAAGGCATCGGAGTGCGAGAATAATCCGGCAACGTTCGTCCAGGGTGTCGGCGGCACGTTATGACAGTTTTCACAGATATCAGATGTATTAGGATGATTACCCGGTTTACCCGTGGCTATACCACCGTCATGACAACTGACACAAGTACCAATTACCTGGCTATGATCCAGTGGCGTAATTAATTGTACCCAGGTCTGTGGTGGCACGTTATGACAGACTTCACACAGATCGGTGGTACTGGGATGATTACCCGGCTTACCTGTGGCAATGCCACCATCGTGACAACTCACGCAAGTACCGAG
The DNA here is from genome assembly GCF_975902315.1 of Kaarinaea lacus. Classification (NCBI taxonomy): domain Bacteria; kingdom Bacillati; phylum Cyanobacteriota; class Cyanophyceae; order Nostocales; family Nodulariaceae; genus Kaarinaea; species Kaarinaea lacus. The sequence continues at coordinate 458 of NZ_CDLKIE010000042.1, forward strand.
CACCTGAGCATGATCCAGCGGCGAAATAAACGGCAGCCAGGTATCTGGAGGTACACGATGACAAGCTTCACAGACATCAGTGGTGGATGGATGATTGCCGGGCTTACCGGTCGCAACGCCGCCATCGTGACAACTCACGCAGCTACCAATAACCTGATTGTGATCCAAGGGACTGATGAATGGCAGCCAGTTATCGGGCGGCACACGGTGACAGGCTTCACAAACATCTGATGTCGGTGGATGGTTGCCAGGTTTTCCTGTGGCAATGGTGCCATTGTGACAACTAATGCATGTACCTATAACCTGACCGTGATCCAGAGGCGTAATCAATGGTAGCCAGGTACTAGGCGGCACTCGATGACAAGCTTCACATACATCTGTTGTATTTGGGTGACTCGCAGGCTTACCCGTGGCAATAGTACCGTTATGACAACTGACACAAGTGCCCAGCACTTCATTATGATCCAGCGGCGAAATAAACGGCAGCCAGGTTGCTGGCGGAATGTTATGACAGGCATCGCAGTTGTCCGAAGTATTGGGATGGTTCCCCGGCTTACCGGTTGCAATGGTGCCATTGTGACAACTGACACATGTACCTAAGACCTGGTTATGATCCAATGGACTAATAAATGGTAACCAGGTATTGGGCGGTACACGATGGCAAGCATCGCAGACATCAGATGTATTCGGATGATTGCCCGGCTTACCAGTTGCGACCACGCCGTTATGGCAACTGACACAAGTGCCAAGCACCTGGTTATGATCTAATGGAGTTATAAACGGCAACCAGGTTGCTGGAGGAATGTTATGGCAAGCCTCACAAACATCGGTTGTGGTTGGATGACTTCCCGGTTTACCCTGGGCGATCACGCCATTGTGACAACTGGCACAGGAGCCAATTACCTGGCTGTGATCCAGTGGTGTTATAAACGGCAACCAGGTGTTGGGTGGTGTTCTATGGCATGCTTCGCACAGGTCACTGGTATTCGGATGATTGCCCGGTTTGCCGGTTGCGATAGCACCATTATGACAACTGGCGCAGGTTCCAATAACATGCCCGTGGTCCACGGCACTGGATTGCACGGGAGTCCACAGCGTCGGGCCCGGTTGGTGACAGGCATCACAGGTATTTGTACTATTAATATGAATACCTGACTTGCCTGACGCGATTGTACCATTGTGACAGCTGGAACAGATGCCCACTACTTGCGTATGATCTACAGCGCTACTGGCTACCGGCGTCCATGTCTGTGGAAATTTTTCATGGCAGGCATCACAAACATCGCTCGTGGGTATGTGCGCCCCGCTCTTACCGCTCGCTGTTGCACCGTCATGGCAGGTAATACAGTTACCAGCAAAGCTGGTGTGATCCACGGTTGTCACCTGCGTCCAGGAACTGGTGACATGGCAATTATCGCATTCCAACGTCGTTTGGACATGGCCAGCACCTTTACCTTGCGCACTCACACCATCATGACAACTGGAGCAAACACCCAGTACTTCATTATGGTCCACTGCGCTCGGAGCAACTGGCAACCACGGAGTCGGACCAGGCTGGTGACAGGTATCACAGGCATCAGTTGTACTAATATGATTGGGACCTTTACCGGACGCGACAACACCGTTATGACAACTGGCACAGGTACCAATCACCTGGTTATGATCAACCGCATTGCTGGCAAGGGGCGACCATGGTGTAGGCGCAACGGCGTGACAGCTCTCACACACATCACTGCTACTTATATGTGAAGGCCCTTTGCCTTGTGCAATCACGCCATTGTGACAACTGGCACAGGTTCCGATGACATGCCCATGATCCACCGCACTCGGTGATAACGGAGACCATGGTGTTGGCCCCGGGGCGTGGCAGGCATCACAGGTGTTTGTACTATTGATGTGATTTGCAGACTTGCCTGATGCGAGCGTACCGTTATGGCAACTGGAACAGATTCCCACAACCTGGTTGTGATCCACTGCCGCCGAAGCAACCGGTGTCCAGGCAGCCGGGAATTTTTCATGGCAGGCATCACAGACATCGGATGTGGGCAAATGAGCGGGGCCTTTGCCACTTGCGGTTAGACCGTCGTGACAGGAAATACAATTACCCGTAAATGTCGCGTGATTGGGGGCGCCGCCACTCAGTGCAGGAACCCAGGCATTGAAAGTATGACACTGATCGCATTCCAGGGTGGTTTGTATATGTGCGGGTCCTTTGCCCTGGGCAATCACATTGTCATGGCAGCTGGAGCAGACACCCAGTACTTCATTGTGGTCGACTGCACTATTGGCAACAGGTGTCCATGGTGTTGGACCTACTGCGTGGCAGGCATCGCAAACATCCGTCGTACTAATATGTGCCGGGCTTTTACCGGATGCAATAGTGCCATCATGGCAACTGGCACAGGCACCAATGACATGACCATGGTCTACTGCATTGTTCGCGACCGGTGTCCAGGGCGTTGGTCCTGCGGCATGACACGCATCGCAGGTGTTGGTGGTATTGATATGGCTAGGTGATTTACCGCTGGCCAGGGTGCCATTGTGACAACTGGAGCAAATACCCACCACTTCCGTGTGATCCACGGCATTGGCCGCGACTGGTGTCCAGGTCGCGGGGAATACAGCATGACAGGCATCACATACATCCGAAGTAGTCAGGTGATTCGGTCCTTTACCACTGGCGCTGACACCGTCATGGCAGGTAATGCAATTATTCACAAAGCCGGTATGATCCACTGCCGCGGGAACCCATTGCTGGGTGCTATGACAGGCATCACA
>NZ_CDLKIE010000043.1:0-2984 GCF_975902315.1 Kaarinaea lacus
GTAAGACAAATTGATATCACGTTAACAGGACAACTGGTGGCAGACGCCAGTGTGTCGGCCAGTTTGAATCAGTCTGTCAGAGTGAGAAATGACCTGATAAGGCAGCGTTAGGCTAAGGAGTTATCGATGCGTTCAGTAACAATTAAAAACTTCAATGCGAGTGCCAATTACCAGAAGGGTGCGGCATCCCTGGTGATGTCAATGGTAATTCTTGCCCTGATTACTTTTGTTACGATTTATACTTCGCGGTCTATTTTGACCGAACAAAAAATTGCTAACAATGATTATCGGGCCAAACAGGCGTTCGGCGCTGCAGAAGCGGGCATTGCACAGGCGGTTACGTATTTGTCTGAAGATCCTGATAGAAATCTGGACGACGCAATAGATCTTGTCTTTGATACGGACAACGATAATGTTGGCGATACTAATTCGGCAACCATAGGCGATGGCAGTGTTACGCTCACGACAACTGATTTGTCAGACGACGGTGATATGACGATCATTCGCATACAAGCGGTGGGTCTTAGTGCAGATAACACAGCCACACGCACAATTTTCCGCGATATTAGTACTCTTAATCCGTTGCCTAATATGCCGGACAATCCCATGACGGCACGTGGTTCGATGATCGTTAATGGTTCTGCAACGATATATAACCCAGAAGGTCACTCCACTATATGGAGTGGTGACAACGTGGCGTTAGGTTCCAATAACGCAACTGCGACCCAGGTAGCCGATCCCACGGATGCCGGTTACCCCACCTGTATGGACACACCTATGACGTGTAATACCATTCAGTCATCTAACAAAGTAACAGTTGGCCTGGATGTGATAGAACACGTTTCCAACCTGGCCAATCTTAGCGATGATGATTTCTTCTTTAATTTTTTCGGTATGACGAAAACCACCTACAAAGACACCATGGTTACGGTTGAAACCAATCATACTAATGCCAATGCCGATGCGCACCTGACTACAGAGGAAGTAATCTGGGTGGACGGCAGTGGTGGTACTACGGACCTTAATGGTATCACCGTGGGTTGTGTAACGGCACAAACGGGTAGTAATGTTTGCCCAAATAACCAAACCAAGCCAAGCATTTTGGTTGTCGATGGCAATGCGACATTCAGTGGTTCTCCGCAATTCTACGGTATCATCTTTGTTACCGGGACAATTTCAGTAACCGGTGGTACGTCCGTTCATGGTGCGTTGGTTACCGGCAGTACTTTGACCAGTACAACCGGTGGAGGCTTGAGTATCTGGTATAACTCGGACATTTTGCGTAGTGCACGTAAGACTGGCCGCACCGGTACATCGGCTGGCAGTTGGCGTGATTTTGAAGTTTGATAAATATTTGTACCAGGAAACTAGCATAATTATTTTAGTTCGTTCCAAGAGGTTGGTGTTATGAAGAGTACACATAGAGGAATAAGTTTGGTAGAGGTATTAGTGGCTCTGGCAGTTATGGGCACGGGCCTGATTGCTGTCGCGGCATTTCAGACCGACCTTATTTCCGGTAGTGGATCAAATAAGGCGCGAGCGGAAGCATTAGCCCTGGCACAGGAGCGTATTGAAGAATTTCAAAACTACAGTGCTGTGACGCTTGATAAAGATAATCCCGAGGCAGTAATTCCCGATGCCGAGGCGGGATTCAATACTCTCTTTACTGATACCAATAATGCGTATGTGACGGAAAACAACACAATTACCGGAAACAACGCAGTGTTTACACGCAAATACAGCATCTCCGGCGGCGCGGGGGAAGCAAAGTTTATTGAAGTAAGGGTTGAATGGACAGATCGGAACGGCGAAGCACAGTATGTTGCTCTAAATACCCAGGTAGGCTGGGAAAATCCGCGCACCGCCGGTGATATGGGATTAGAGGACGTTGAACCATTAGTTGAGTCGGCCACTGGGCGGGCGCGACTGGGCGATGGTCAATTACCCGATGGTGCAGCCACTACGCCCAACGATGATGGAACCAAACTCTATGCGGATGGTGATGAACTTAAGTTAGCGGTAGGTGACGACATTGTATTGACACTGGAAGAGGCCTGCCAGATTGACGAACAAAATGGTAGTACCTGTATAGATTTTGTGAAAATCAGGGGTGTTGTTTATATAGATACGGGCAGTACCAATAAAATACCGGGCGATGTCTATGTTAAGGCATCAGACGCTGCTTACTGTCATCGCTATTATATGTCAAACGGTAGTCCTGTTGAAGTAACAGCGAATTCAACCTCTGCGCTTTCCACAGCCAACGGTGACTACAGTTATTTTAACTATACCTGTTACCTTGGCGGTGGTTGGCATGGCAACATCGGTATTTTGCTGAATGGTGGATTGCAACAAACAGACAAAATTTGTATGGGCGATCCTACCACCGATGAGCCGGATGATGATCCTGTCATCAATGGACGGCGCATCTATCGCGGAATGATCTATAAAACTGATGCCAATGGTAATCCGATTACCGATCCTGATACCGGCACCATCTATTATTCCAAAGGTATCGGTGATTCAGTAGAACTACCAGCACCCAATTCGGGGGAAGCGACCCATGATTTTGTCGTAGCCAGTATGGCAACTACTGCAACAGAAGGTAGCAATTGTATTACGGCGGGTCCTATGGTGCGCACTGATGCTAACGTGAACGGTACAGCGGGTGACCTGTTTGCGGGTAATCCCACCGAATTTTACTGTTTGAATGAAAATTTATCATACCTGGATAGTTATTCCAGTCCCTATGCGGCTAATGTTGGCTGTCCGTACGATCCCAGTGATCCACCCGTTGCCCACCACGTGGTTACGGGTACGGTTGTTGTAGCAGCCGATTCCAGCATGGCGTCTTACGTCAGTCTCATGGGCGTGGAAACTTCCGATGGAGACTATAACTGTACTCTGGGAACTAAAACATTTTCTTCAGATACCTATAGTATTCCCTATACTTGTGATATTTATGACTGGGGCTATGGCTGGAC
>NZ_CDLKIE010000044.1:0-4399 GCF_975902315.1 Kaarinaea lacus
CCGCATACTCACCCGGTCATTACCGAGGTAGCGGGTGTTATCAAGTTCAACGACTTCATTGAAGGTGTCACGGTGCAACGTGAAATGGATGAGGTAACGGGTTTATCCAGTCTGGTCATTACCGATCCCAAGCAGCGCGGCACCAGTGCCAAAGATCTGCGTCCCATGGTGAAACTGGTGGATGAGAATGGCGACGATTTGAATATCGCCGGTAGTGATGTGCCAGCGCATTATGTTCTACCCGCGGGTGCGATTGTTGTTATGGAAGACGGCGGTAAAGCGGAAGTCGGTGATGTTATTGCACGTATTCCGCAAGAGTCTTCCAAGACACGTGATATTACGGGTGGTCTGCCACGGGTTGCCGAGTTGTTCGAAGCGCGTAAACCAAAAGAGCCTGCAATACTTGCAGAAATCTCCGGGGTTATCGGTTTCGGTAAGGAAACCAAGGGCAAGCGTCGCCTGATGATTACGCCTAACGAGGGTGAGCATTACGAAGAACTGATTCCGAAATGGCGTCACATTACTGCGTTTGAGGGTGAGCACGTCGAAAAAGGTGAAACCATTGCTGATGGCGCGCCGAATCCGCACGACATATTACGTTTGTTGGGTGTGGAAGAGATGGCCACCTATATCGCTAACGAGGTGCAAGAGGTTTACCGTCTACAAGGCGTAAAAATCAACGATAAGCATATCGAAGTCATCGTGCGACAAATGCTGCGCCGGGTGGAAATTAGTGAACCCGGTGATACCAAGTACCTCAAGGGTGAGCAGGTCGAAAAAGCTCAGGTGCTGGATTATAACGACGAAATGCTGGCGCGTGGTAAAGAACCCGCCAAATTCAATCCACTATTGCTGGGAATCACCAAAGCATCTTTGGCGACAGAATCGTTTATTTCTGCGGCGTCCTTCCAGGAAACAACGCGTGTGTTGACCGAAGCCTCGGTGAGCGGCAAGGTTGATTTTCTGCGCGGCTTGAAAGAAAACGTCATTGTAGGACGATTGATTCCAGCCGGTACAGGTCTTGCTTACCACCAGGACCGCCAGCGCAAGCGGCAACCTGAGGTTGAAGGTATGGCAGAACCACCGAGCACGGAAGAACCAACTACTTCCAGTGGTAGTGAGGAAGAAGAAGTGGTCAGTTCATAGCCGGCGACCGGCCGGCTAACACTTGACAGAACCGTCACTTACGCCTAAAATTCGCGCTCCCTGACAGGCGAGTTGTCTCGCCTGTTTTTTATTTTGGCCGGAGATCTGAATGCCTACGATTAACCAATTAGTACGAAAACCACGTGTAAAACAAGTGGTTAAGACAAACGTACCTGCTCTGGATGCTTGTCCACAGCGCCGTGGTGTCTGCACACGTGTATACACTACGACACCTAAAAAGCCGAATTCAGCACTACGTAAGGTGGCGCGTGTTCGATTGACAAATGGTCAGGAAGTAACCACTTATATCGGTGGTGAAGGCCATAATTTACAGGAACACTCGGTGGTACTGATTCGCGGTGGTCGTGTAAAGGATTTGCCGGGTGTTCGTTACCATACGGTGCGCGGTAGTCTGGATACTTCAGGTGTGTCCGATCGTAAACAGGGTCGCTCTAAATATGGAGCGAAACGACCAAAGGCTTAATACTGAATATAAGTTCTTTATTTATTAACAGAATCGAAAAAACAACTCAGGTATAGAGAATGGCAAGAAGACGCGTTGCAGCAAAACGAATTATTTTACCCGATCCCAAATTCGGAGATGGTACGGTTGCCAAGTTCATTAATATAGTGATGTTAAGTGGCAAAAAATCAGTTGCTGAGCAGATTGTTTACAGCGCGTTGGATCAGGTTGTCGATAAGTTAAAAGGTGAGCCTATTGAGATGCTTAACAAAGCATTGGATAACGTTCGTCCCATGGTAGAGGTAAAATCTCGCCGTGTGGGTGGTGCTACTTATCAGGTTCCCGTGGAAGTGCGTGCCGATCGCCGTACCACCCTGGCAATGCGCTGGATCGTTGATGCCGCCCGCAAACGCGGTGAAAAATCAATGGATCGTCGTCTCGCAGGCGAATTGCTGGATGCTGCTGATAACAAAGGTTCGGCAGTGAAAAAACGTGAAGACGTACATCGTATGGCTGAAGCCAACAAGGCTTTTGCTCACTATCGTTGGTAATTATCAGATTTTTAAATGTTATTTAGTGAGATCGTGAACCGTGGCCCGCAAGACACCAATCGAACGCTATCGAAACATCGGTATCATGGCGCATATCGATGCGGGCAAGACTACGACCACTGAACGCATCCTGTTTTATACCGGTATTTCTCACAAGATCGGCGAAGTTCATGATGGCAACGCCACCATGGACTGGATGGAACAAGAACAGGAGCGTGGAATCACCATAACCTCCGCGGCAACCACCTGCTTCTGGAAAGGTATGGATCAACAGTACCCGGAACATCGCATCAATATCATCGATACACCGGGGCACGTGGATTTTACCATCGAAGTCGAACGCTCTTTACGGGTACTCGATGGTGCTTGCGCCGTATTCTGTGCAGTGGGCGGTGTTGAGCCCCAGTCTGAAACCGTCTGGCGACAAGCCAACAAATACAGCGTGCCGCGCATGGCGTTCATTAACAAAATGGACCGTGCAGGTGCAGATTTCTTGCGTGTGGTTGGGCAAATCAAAGACCGCCTGGGCGCAAATCCAGTGCCAATCCAGTTAGCGATTGGTGCAGAAGAGAATTTCAAAGGCGTAGTGGACCTGGTTCGCATGAAAGCCATCATGTGGAGCGAAGCCGATATGGGCGCCACCTATGAATTACACGATATACCATCCGAAATGCAAGCGCAGTGTGAAGAATGGCGCGAGAAGATGGTGGAGTCTGCGGCGGAAGCCGATGAAGACTTGATGGAAAAGTACCTGGAGAACGGGGACTTGTCCGAGGAAGAGATTAAGAAAGGTTTGCGCATTCGCACCCTGGCCAATGAAATTGTGCCGGCCTTGTGTGGCTCTGCCTTTAAGAACAAAGGTGTGCAGGCGATGTTGGACGCCATCATTGATTTGATGCCTGGTCCGACGGATGTGGAATCAATCAAGGGCCACCTTGATGATAAAGATGAAACGATTGCGGAACGTCATTCTTCCGATGATGAACCTTTCGCAGCGTTAGCGTTCAAGATTGCCACAGATCCTTTTGTAGGAACTTTGACTTTTTTCCGGGTGTATTCCGGCGTGTTGAGTTCCGGTGATACCGTTTATAACCCGGTAAAAGGTAAAAAAGAACGCATTGGCCGTATTTTACAAATGCACGCCAATAGCCGGGAAGAGATTAAAGAAGTCCGTGCAGGTGATATCGCCGCGGCAGTTGGTTTGAAAGATGTTACAACCGGCGACACGCTATGTGACGTGAATAAGGTTATCACGCTGGAGCGTATGGAGTTTCCGGAGCCGGTTATTTCTGTTGCGATAGAGCCTAAAACCAAGGTTGACCAGGAAAAAATGGGCATTGCCCTGTCCAAGCTGGCACAGGAAGATCCTTCATTTCGAGTGCACACCGATGAAGAATCCGGCCAGACGATTATTTCTGGAATGGGTGAATTACACCTGGAAATCATTGTTGACCGTATGCTGCGTGAGTTTAAGGTTGGTGCGAACGTCGGTGCGCCTCAGGTAGCATACCGCGAAGCGATTACCAAAACGGTTAATTCTGAAGGGAAATACGTTAAGCAAACGGGTGGTCGAGGTAAATACGGGCATGTCTGGTTGCGTATTGAACCATCTGAGCCTGGCTCTGGATTCGAATTTGTCAATGAAATCGTTGGTGGTGCAGTGCCAAGAGAATATATCAGCGCCGTGGAAGCAGGTATCAAAGATCAAATGCAAAATGGTGTATTGGCCGGATATCCGATTGAAGATGCCAGGGTCGCTTTATATGACGGTTCTTACCACGACGTCGACTCCGATGAAGTATCGTTTAGAATGGCTGGCTCCATGGCATTCAGAAAAGGTGCATTAGAGGCCGGACCAGTGCTGTTAGAACCCGTTATGACCGTTGATGTCGTAACACCAGAAGATTATATGGGTGACGTGATGGGTGATTTGAATCGCCGTCGCGGTATCGTGCAAGGAATGGAAGATAGTGTCTCGGGTAAAAACATCAAGGCAGAAGTACCGTTAGCAGAAATGTTTGGCTATGCCACTGATTTACGTTCCATGAGTCAGGGACGTGCAACTTATTCGATGGAATTCAGTAAGTATGCTCAGGCTCCATCCAGTGTGTCTGAGGCAGTAATTAAAAAGGCTTCGTAACTTTAATTGTTGAATGACTAGATAGAACAGAAGGGGTATTCACCGTGTCCAAAGAAAAATTCGAACGAACGAAACGGGAAGAGAAAGAAGGAAGGAAGG
>NZ_CDLKIE010000045.1:0-2695 GCF_975902315.1 Kaarinaea lacus
ATGTGGGCACGAAATCTTATCGCTGCTACTGACGCGACCTTACTCATTCATGGTGAAAGCGGCACCGGTAAAGAATTACTGGCGCATAAAGTTCATGAAAACAGTAAGCGTGTTAATAAACACTTCATCAGTATCAACTGTGCAGCTTTACCTGAACAATTAGCGGAATCGGAACTCTTTGGGCATCGTAAAGGTGCGTTTACCGGTGCACATGCAAACTATGATGGTCGCATTCGTGCTGCAGAAGGTGGGACACTGTTTCTCGATGAAGTGGGCGAACTGTCATTATCCATTCAGGCAAAATTATTGCGGTTTTTGGAGTCTGGCGAATGTCAGGCGATTGGTGAAAATAAAGCTTATCACTGTGATGTTCGTTTGATTGCAGCTACCAATCGAGACTTATTCACAATGGTAAAGGCTGGACAGTTTCGTGAAGACTTGTTTTACCGATTAAACGTTGTGCCATTAGAAATGCCCGCTTTGCGTGAGCGTGCAAGCGATTTGAATCTGTTATTACAATTTTTCACCAAACAGTTTTCTGCGATTCATGAACTGCAAGCGCCTGTCTATAGCAAAGCCGCATTAAAGCAATTACATCAGTATCACTGGCCAGGCAATGTGCGTGAGTTGCGGAACTTCTGCGAACGCATGCTGATCCTGTTTAGCGGTCGTCAAATCGAATTGCAGAACCTGCCGCAGGAAATTAGTTTCCCAGCCCACGCGACTTTGGCAAGACAGGCAGACGGATTTATTTTGCCGGACGATGGCGTCAAACTGGAAGACCTGGAAATTGATATCATTAAGCAAGCCTTGCATAAAGCCCGTGGTAATCGTAGTCGTGCTGCACGTTTGCTGGGTTTAACGCGCGACACCTTACTGTATCGCATAAAAAAATATGCTATCAATTGCTAGCTTTTCGCCAGCATTTCCCTGTTACTGGTTTGGCATCAATAACTCAATACGGTAGTATCTTCCGCAAACAGTGCTGGCCAGGTAATTTCAGGTCCGCCGATCTTTACGCCTTCAATTAAGTCTTCCTTTTTAAGGCCGCCAACGTTTTTCATGCACATGGGACAAATAATGACTTGTCCGCCGGCTTCTATGAAAATGTCGAGCATTTCCTTAAGAGACTTGCCGTTGGCATGTTTGTGCCCGGGGATATTTTTATCGGCAATTCTCACGCCTTCAATATTAAGGAAAATAGTGACGGGTATTTTCTTTTGCTTCCGTACCTTTGTGCTAAAGCCAATTGCCATTGCTGCGCGATTAATGTTATCGCTTGACAGATTGACAAATAGCTTCTGACCAGATTCGTCCGAGTAAGCTGAATTGCAAACCAGCAATAAAGCAACTATTAATAATGCGTACATATTTTTAATCATCACTGTTACTCCTGTAATAAAAGCCCGTGTTGGTATACAAGGTTCCAGTTAGGCATACCTGACGCCTATTTTTGCAATACTGAATCCAGTACCTCGGCCAGGTTATCTCCGGTTCGATAATCTTCGTTCATCCGGATAACGCCAGAAGCATCGATGACTACCGTCGTACCCATGGCTGCGTGAAATTGCCGAAACACCGAGCGGTTAGTGTCAGCCAGAACAACAAAATCAGAACCAACATAACCATTAGCCAATTCAGCATTAAAAGCCTGTTGCACCGAGCCGGATACGTAGTCGATGAGAAAATATTTTACCTTTCCGCGTGTGCTAAATTGCGGCATCAAGGCGTATATCATATGGTCGGAGTGCCCCAGGCAAATGGGGCACCACATGGTGAAATACAGCACAATGGCATCTGCAGGCGTGGCGCCGTTGAGTAGATAATCATATAAATTCACGGTCGTGCCTGTGCTATCAGCCAAACTGAAGTTGGCAGCAACCTGACCGGGCAAATAGCCTTCACTCCCCGCGACGACTGGTTCCCGCCTGTCTTCGCCTGAAGGAAACAAATCGCCGTTATCACAGCTCCATAAACTGCTGCAAAGAAATATTATGCCTGCGAGGTAGCGAACATTATCGGTGTATGCGCTATTACAAAAAAACATGTTGTATTCCCATGCTAACTATATCGGTGGTAGGAAAGTTATAACCCCAGTCATCGGCTTTTATTGCATGGTTCCAGTTGAGCTTTGCGATCCAGCTCTTGTCTGGCGTCGACCAGGCGAAGCCCAGCGTGATGCTTTGTTTGCGGAATCCTGACGTGTCATCTTTAACGCCATCGATTTCAGTTTTTGCTTCGCGTAAATTGTTATAACCAACGGTCATGGTTATCTCGTGTAATTTATCGGTGAAAAATATGTATCCGCCGGTGAGTGAGAAATTGGAGCGGTCACCTAATTGCTTGTCATAGGGTTCTACGTAGGTGCCATACTCGCTATTCACAGATCGCTCGAGATATTTTCCATAAGCCAGGCGCATGTTGCCGGTCCATGGATAAACGGTTTTGTCTACCAGCACATTCAGGTCAAGGCGATAAAAACCTCGACCGGTAATATCAAAATTGTCGGTAACATTGTCATAGGGAGAGATACCGGTGGGTATGGTTAAGGTGCTGCCAAGATAGACTGCCGGCGTTAGATCACTAAGTTCACGCACCTTGTAGACACACATCGCAGTATCGAATGTTTCATACCAAAGTGTTAGTTTCGTATCACCTAATCCCGAAGTGCTAGAAGATTCACTGCTATAGTCGC
>NZ_CDLKIE010000046.1:0-2894 GCF_975902315.1 Kaarinaea lacus
GCTGCCCAGTGCGGCAGCCAGTGTATCGTGGCCGTATATCGACATACGATTAGGTGCAAAATCATCTTCGATGGCACCAAGCACATGAGTAAGGTAATGTTCTGCGCTGGTAAGATCACCGCGCCAAAAAGAGGTTGCCCCTAAGGTGCGTTGCGCCTCCAGAGAAAAAACTGGATTTGAATCTTCTGAAGCAATTGTTTGAAGTTGAACCGCTAAATCCTGCGCGGTATCCAGGTCAGCACGCACCAGATAGAATTCCCATAGCCCGCATAGAATAGGAAAAGTGGCCGAAGAACTTCCAATATGGCGGCTCAGATCATAAGCGCGACCATACGCCGACTGTACTTCATCGGCAGCATATCCTTTCAGTAACATATAGGCGAGGCCCAGGGATGCCTGAATCTGCAATTCTTTTTCGGCGTTTTCAGGTGTGTCGGACAGGTTTTTCAATGCCTGCAACGCGCTGCTCAGGTGTACCGTTGCATCGGCATTGGCTGAACGTTGTATCGCCATTCGTCCCGCCTGCATCCAGTGTTGTACGGCGCTTTCATAGTCTCCCGCTTCATTACAGTGGCGAGCCATGATTTCAGGGTTTTCCTGAATCTTTTCCGGAAATTGTGTGGCAAGTACTTCAGCAATTTTGCGATGGTATTGCTGCCGGGTTTTCCTTAACAGTGACTGGTAAGCCACTTCGTGAACCAGGGCATGACGGAACGTATAGGAGGCCGCCGGTGGCAATCCACGCTGATACAATAGTTCGTGAAATACCAGATGTGATAATTGTTGGTTCAAATCTTCATAAGCGCCGCCGGTAACTGCCTTCAACAGGGTATGGGCGAATTCTCTTCCCAGTGTCGCACTGAGTTGCGCCAGTTCTTTCGCTGGACCCAGTTTGTCAAGACGTGCCATTAGTGAATCCTGTAATGTGGAAGGTATGGCGAGATTGGCTGCTGGCCTGACCAGTTCATAATGCTCATGGGTTTCTTTTAACAAATCTGATTCCAGCACCATTTTTGTTAGTTCTTCGACAAAGAAAGGTGTGCCGTCAGTTTTGGAAAGTATTTCATTAAACACAGAAACGGGCAGCTCTTTATTTTTTGCGATCCAGCGTACCATGTGACCAGACTGTTTGCGGGTCAGGCGATTTATCGAGATATGAGTAATATGGGAGCGCGGTGCCCAGGGCGGTGTAAATTCCAGTCGATAGGTTAAAAGTACAAAAATATTCGATGTAGGCACCTGATCAAGTAGTAATCCCAGTAATTCAATGGTTGTAGGATCTACCCAATGTAAATCTTCAATCATAATTACAACCATGCGTTGCGATGCCATACCGAGTACGACGCCAAGCAGGGCTTCCAGGATCTTTTGTTTACGTTGTTGTGGGGTAATTTGCGGTATGGGATAACGATCTTTTTCCAGAGGGATTGATAATAGCTCTGCTAATAAAGGTACGCTTTCCGACAATGGTACGCCAAAAGCCGCTAGCGGTGACTCCAGTTGCTTGATTTTCTCTTCATCCGTGGAACACTTATCGAATTCAAGTACGTTATGTAATACGTTTACGACACAATGCAGGAAACTGTTTTTATGGTAGGGTGATCCCCAGCACTCAAAAAAACAAATATCATCTTCAGCAACAATTTCGCGTAACAGTTGCACGAGACGTGATTTACCGATACCGGCTTCACCACTTAACAAAACAGCCTGACCTTGCCCGGACTTCGCCTGTTCAAAGCGATCTACGATCAGCGCGGATTCCTGTTCCCGACCAATCAATGGAACCTGGTTAAATGCCGTTTCCATTGTTGGTTTGTTGGTAGATGATTCTATATCTATTACTTTATAAATCGTGAACGGATGAGTGAATCCTTTCAATTGATGCTCCCCCATGCTGGAGCAGCTAATTTTTGATTGTACGAGTCTATGGGTCGCATCACTGATTAATACCGAGTTACTTTCGGCCAGGTCCTGCAGACGAGCGGCAACATTAGGTGTCGTGCCCATCGCTAATGAACGTTTATCATCACTGCCGATTTCTCCAACGACAACCAGTCCGGTATGAATGCCTACCCGAATTGAAAGGCTAATGCCTTTTTCCTTTATTAGGCGCTTATTAAGTTGCTGAATGCTGTATATAAGCTCCAGGCCGGTTTGTACGGCACGTATAGCATCGTCTTCATTGGCCTTGGGGTAACCAAAATAGGTAAGCACGCCATCCCCCAGGTATTGAGCAATATGACCTTGATACTGGTTAACAACCTTTTGGCAGGTGTCGCGGTATTCTCCCATGATGTCGCGTAAATCTTCCGGATCAATATGCTCAGAAAGCGCGGCAGAACCCACGACATCACAAAACATGACAGTTAACTGGCGCCGTTCTGCTTGTGGATGAGATGCAATGGTATGTGAAGAAACAGGATCAGTTTTTGATTTGGCAGTTGTGGTTTCGTCGAC
The DNA here is from genome assembly GCF_975902315.1 of Kaarinaea lacus. Lineage (NCBI taxonomy): Bacteria > Bacillati > Cyanobacteriota > Cyanophyceae > Nostocales > Nodulariaceae > Kaarinaea > Kaarinaea lacus. The sequence continues at coordinate 2,458 of NZ_CDLKIE010000046.1, forward strand.
GTCGTTACTGGTCTGAGCTTCCAGCGGATTCCCGCAGCTGCCACAAAACTTAAAACCTGCAGGATTCTCAAATTGACATTTGGAGCAAACGGGTACGAGCGAGGTGGCACATTGGCCGCAAAATTTCATACCTTCCGGATTTTCAAATCCGCAGTTTGTACAACGCATGGGACTTCCACCAAAATAATTTCGAATTTCAGCAACACAATAGCAGGACTTTATTAGGATATTATTATTCTTGTGGGGGTGGTATTTCTCCCCTAGAAGCGATTTTACGCATTTACACCATTATCGCAATGACTATAAATGTATTCGTGCAAATAATTAGTATGAAAATTTGAAAATCGTATGAATATCAAGGATTCACATCGGAGTGTATTAACGAACATTTTTCTGCAGGCAATACAGGCAGTCAATGGCGAGCGTTGTGTTGAACA
>NZ_CDLKIE010000047.1:0-3826 GCF_975902315.1 Kaarinaea lacus
CACCAGAAGCCAGGAAAGCATCCCAATATATTCGCAGGGTTCAAACGCCGGTCATCGATATTGTTCAGCGCTGGACTGGAGAATACAAATATCGGATCAATGAAGTTTTACACGATATGATCGAGCGCTGCGAAATCCTGGATTTAAGAATTGATAAAAGCAATAAAAATATGATCCCGGAAATGACTTCGTGTTTAACCATGCTGGTTATGAATAAACTACATACTGGAGGTTTTAATATTACCCGATGAAAAAATTACGTGTCATGATGCTAACCCATGCATACATGATCCCTCCAGAGGACCTGACAGACCGCAATGATCCCCGCATTGAATCGTTTCGTACTGAGTTTGATGTGAGGGAAGCACTAGGAAACCTTGGCCATGAGGTTACGATGATTGGGCTGAATGACGACATTACGCCCGTTCGGAAAGGCATTGAAGAATGGAAACCGGACATCGTTTTCAACCTGATGGAGGCGTTCGCCGAAAATGGCGCCCTCGCCTACTATATTGTTAGTTACCTGGATATGCTGGGAGTACCCTATACGGGCTGCAACCCGCGCGGCCTGCTATTGGCAAGCGACAAATCTATTTCCAAGCAGCTACTTACCTATCATCGCATTCGTGTCCCCAAGTTTTATACTTTGCCGCACAATAAAAAGGTAAACCTGCGACATATCGCTAAATACCCTTATCCAATGATTGTAAAATCAGCGATAGAGCAAGGTTCCCTGGGTATTTCACAAGCGTCGCTGGTAACCACGCCTGAAGAACTTCAGCAACGCGCAGAGCAACTGTTTAGCATGCTGGATGGTGATGCCATCGTGGAACAATACATCGAAGGCCGTGAGCTGTATGTTGCCGTAATGGGCAATAAACGATTGCAGGTTTTGCCGACGCGGGAACTGGTTTTTAACAATGTGGATGACAATATTCACCGGATTGCCACCTATAATGTCAAGTGGAATAAAAACTATCGGGATCGCTGGGGTATTGGCTATCAGTTTGCGAGAAATCTTCCTGCAAAAGTTGCAGACGATATCCCGAAACTGGCAAAGCGTATTTACCGAATACTGGACATTACCAGCTACGCTCGCCTGGATCTGCGATTGACAGATGACGGGAAAATTTATGTACTTGAAGCAAACCCGAATGCGGCTATTACCAGGGATGATGATGTCGCCTGCTCCGCCGAAAAAGCCGGTCTAAGCTACGAAAAACTAATTCAAAAAATACTCAATATGGGGCTTAATTCAGAGCATTGAAAATACTGGATAAAGCCTTGTTGCTTTCTGCACCAGCTTCCCAGTCACGTGGTGCATCCGTATCGCATTTAACACATTCGAGTTTCTCACCTATATGCTGTTTGCGGGATTCCGGTTTAATTACCCATGGCCTGTTCTGCCAGGGCGGATCGTGCCTTACGTGTTGGGTATGACCGCAGGCCAGCCGAGCTACCCAATCATTGTTCTCATCTTGATGAAATCCAATAATTGCCTGTTTCACATTAATCATCCATTAAAAATGTGATTGATCCAAACACTAGACCGGGTGTGCCTGTTCGGACACACCCAGTATTCTACTAGCTACCTAATTTTTCTTTTATTGTATTAACAACTGCGTCGCTGGATGTAGCATCGACGGTCAGCAACAACCCTTCGTTTTCATAGAAACCAATCAATGGCGCAGTTTTCTCATTGTAAGTTTCCAGGCGATGGCTAATAGCTTCTTCGGTTTCATCTTCCCGCTGAACAACCGGGCTACCGCACTTGTCACATACACCCTCCTTCTTGGGAGGATTACTTTTCACGTTGTAAATTGCCTGGCAGTCGGAGTTAGAGCAAGTGCGACGGGTGGTTAATCTATCCAGAATCACGTCTCTTGGAACATCAATATTAACCGCCATATCAAGCTCTATATTAAGCCTGGCTAGCAGTTCTTTTAAAGCTTCCGCCTGGGGGATTGTACGAGGAAAACCATCCAGCAAAAATCCTTTTTCGCAATCGGGTTCCTGTAATCTTTTTTCCATGATGCCCATAATTAACTCATCCGGCACCAGGTCACCCGCTTTCATGAAAGCTTCAGCTTGTTTACCGAGTTCAGTTTGCGCCTGTACCGCGCCTCGTAATATATCTCCCGTGGAAATCTGAACCGAGCCGTCAAGTTCCGTTAGCATTTTTGCGGCTGTACCTTTTCCGGCACCGGGCGCACCTAGAAGAATTAACTTCATGCATTTATCCCCTCTGGTTGAAATCTAGTTTATTGTAATCAAATCAAATGGATTTTACGGTATAAAACTGCGTGCATTGTGCCACTTGAACAGACACAACAGCAAATAAAATTACTTTGAGCATAGAGAGAAAAATTCAATCTTTACAAACAATGAAAATGTGGGAAATTACAGTGAAACGAACTTGTATACATATTCCCCAACAGGCGAATGCAGCCTATTCGCTGCGGCTGGTAATTTCAATGAGATGATAGCCAAACTGAGTTTGAACCGGGCCATGTACCTTGCCTGTTTCGGCACTGAAAACCACCTTGTCAAACTCCGGTACCATTTGACCAGGGAAAAACTCGCCTAAGTCACCACCTTGCTCACCGGAAGGGCACTGTGAGTGTTGTTTTGCCATTGCAGCAAAGTCAGCACCATTCTCTATTTCAGACTTGATTTTATCACATTGCGCTTCAGTTTCGACCAGGATATGGCGTGCAGTCGCTTTTCTCATGTATAGGTTCCTTTCGATGAATGAATGAGTAGTTTATAAACTAAGATAGCACACAATTAATTACTAGTTTTGGTGCAAGATGACAAAGTTCAAGCTGACGCTTGTTGTTGTGATGACTGTATACGGCGGCAGGTTTGACGAATAATATCCAGCAATACGTTCCAATCTACGGGTTTATTAAGATATGCCGCAGCGCCAAGAGACATACAGGTATCGCGTTCCCCGGCGATAGTTAATACGATGATGGGAATATCTGCCAGTTCTGGAATTTTCCTGGTTTCTTTTATCAGGGAAATGCCGTCCTTAATAGGCATCATAATATCCGTGATGATTATGTCCGGATTGATTTTTTTTGCTAATTCTATACCCTCATCCGCACTAGCTGCTGTATGAATGTAAAATCCTTTACGCGATAAAAAGCGTTCCATTAAGTCACGCACTTCAGCATCATCATCAATAGACAATATCGTTGTAATTTTTGACCGACGTTTGTAGAGATCATCACCCTCTTTGCCGAATCGAACCAGAGCAGGATCAACCTTAGGGCCAATTTCCAGAATTTCCGTCACATGGTATTGCGCTTTCGCTGCGGTGTGTGCAGGCAAGCGAACTGTGAACGATGACCCTATACCCGGCGTACTCTCTACGGATATGATTCCGCCCAGTAGCTCACATAATCCCTTACAAATTGCCAATCCCAGACCTGTACCGCCATACTCGCGTGTTGTCGAGCTATCCGCCTGCGAAAAACTCTGAAAAATCTTATTGAGCTGCTCCTCGTTCATTCCAATACCCGTATCAGAGACCACTATTTTTAACCACGATTCGTCTTCAAAATTATTGTGGCTTACTGATACAGTAATTTTTCCATCCCTGGTAAATTTGTTGGCGTTATTGATAAGGTTATACAGTATTTGCCGGAATTTGGTGGTATCCGTTGAAAATGTTTGCGGTAGAGAGTCTATGTCTAGAACGATTTCATTCTTATTTATTTCTGCGAGTCCACGAGCACTATTGATCACCTCGCCGACAACGTCATTAACTTGCACAGGCTCAAAATAGGTTTCCATTTTTCCGGACTCAATTTTGGAAATA
>NZ_CDLKIE010000048.1:0-2923 GCF_975902315.1 Kaarinaea lacus
CTCCGCATACTGAAACTCTCCTGGACCAGCTGATATCACGATATTAATGGTCGCCATAGTTGCCAGGGTGGCCGCTAATTGCTGGTACTGTTCCAGTGACAGGTTGTTGGCAGAACCGCCACTGCCTGGATGAATAAACAGGATTGGATGAGCGATATTGAGATTGTGCGTTTTACAAAACGCAGCTTTTAATTGTTGAACTTCTTCTTCATTGAATTGCAAATAGGGCGGGCTGGATGTTTCGCGGGTGTCACTATTTTGCGATTGCAGGAAATAATGGATCAGATCCAGGTTGTATTGGTATTCAGGTTTTTCAGAACGCGAACGTCGTTGAACCAACTTGTGATTATAGAAAAATTGCGCTGCCTTGGTGGCCGGTGCCAATCGGTAAGCCAGGCGAGCCGCTGCCAACGCAAAACCTATGCGAGTCGTTGAAAACAGCGTGATGGCGGCATCCAGCTTGTAGTTTCGAAAAATACTGATAAGACCACGTAATCCTTGCAGGCCGCTGTCTTTACCAGGGTCAATAATAATATGATCGATCCATTGGCAAGCTTCAGCCATATCTCGTGTGTATTCGGGTACCAGCGCAAATGTCTCACAATCAGGCAGGGCCTGTTTCAATAGTGCAAAGCTCGGGTAGGACAGCATGAAATCACCGAGCTTGTCATTGCGGATCACCAGTATTTTTTTAGGTTTGTGTTTCATGGGTGAAGCATTAGCTCGCGATGACATTTTGCTGTTGAAGTGCATGAATGACCTGTTCAGGTGTGACTTCATACATACAACGATTTTTTTCGCATTCCTTAAAACGCTGTGTGTGATAACAGGGGCTGCATGGCAGATTGGCGCTAAGGATATGTATTTCATTATCCGGCGTAGGGTAGGGGCCGGTTCGTTTGAAATTGGTTGGACCAATAATGGCATAAACCGGTGTATTCACAGCGCCGGCAATATGGGCAGGACCCGTATCGGTTGATATAACAGCGCTGGCGCCACTAATGAGTCCAATTAATTCCGGGAAGCTTGTTTTCCCTACCAGGTCACAGATATTTTTTGGTAACGGCTCCAGCAGTTTAAAAAAATCTGCTTCATTGCGTCCCCCGATGATGACAACCTGCGAGTTACTTTTACAGAGCTTTGCGATTAATTCCTGCCAGTGCGGTATAGGCCAGGCGCGGTAGTTACTCTCTGGTGCTGATTTGTAATGGCTATTACTGGGAACCAGCACCAGGTACTGTTTGCTGAGGTCAAATTTATTTTTAACTGTCGTTGTGTCTGTTCCCTGTAATTTGGGATAGGCATACGGCATGGCAGTTTCATTTAAAAAACTCCGATAAATCATCTGCAGGTTTTCCACTGCATGAGTTTCTTTGCCTTCAGTGAAATGTTGATAAGGAGAACCAATTTTTTGCCTGGCTCTTATCAGGCGAAGTGTCGTATCAAAAATAGAACCCAGTTCCAGGTTTATGACCAGGTCGTAAGGCTCACGAAAAGACTGTTTTATGATTTGTTGCTTGCCTTTATTGGCAATTAACGGTGTACGTCGGCTCTTGAGCTCAAACACGTGGCGTATGCGAGAATCTGCTTCAAATATCTTGCCGATGCCTGCTTTTGCCACCCAGTCGATAATGACGTTCTCGCCATCCTGGTTACCATAAGTGTGACGCAATGGTTCAATGATACTGGAGGCATAGGCGGTATCACCCAGGGCGCCGGCGCGTATAACTAGGATTCTGGCAGGGGAATTTTGAGCGTGTTGTTCCAAAATTGACAAACGATTATTTTTAAATGGTTAATAGAGTTAAAAAGATTGCAAGATTCAGGTTATAATTGAGAATGTAGCGCAATTTGTAAAGTACAAATTGTAAGGTGCAAATTTTAAAGTACAAACACTCAATTATCAGGTGGCGTCCCGATGCTGGACACAATTAAATCACAATTAGAAGCGTCTTGTCTTGTCAAACAGCAAATGCTGGGTAATGAAGAAACCTTGAATGCTATTCAGGAAATGGCAAAGCATTGCATAACCGCATTAAAAAATGGCAACAAGATCATCCTTGCAGGTAATGGTGGCAGCGCAGCCGATGCACAACACATTGCAGCAGAGCTCGTTGGCCGGTTTGAAACCGAGCGCGCTGGATTACCGGCATTGGCATTGCCTACCAATTCATCCACTGTTACCGCTGTAGCAAATGATTACAGTTTCGATAATATCTTTCGCCGCCAGGTCCAGGCACTGGGGCAGGCTGGCGATATATTTATTGGGATTTCGACATCCGGCAATTCATCCAATGTCATTGCGGCCATTGAACAGTGTAATGAGCAAGGTATGATGGCCATTGGGCTCACCGGTGAAACCGGTGGCGACATGTTGGAGCTGTGTGATTTATGTGTTCGAGTACCCTCGAATAATACAGCCCGCATCCAGGAAGCTCACATCACCATCGGGCATATACTTTGTTCCTTGATTGATAGTGCACTGACGCCTGCTTAATTTCCAGTTCGCTGCATAAAGTCATCCAGCTTATTGGTCACGTCTTCCACCGTAATGCGTTCCATGGTGCCAGCATCACGCACCCTCAGCCCCCAGGGCAAGTGGGCTGCATCTTTGGCATGTTTTTCCTTCACTGCTTCCTGATATTTGTCAATCACCCAGTCCTGGGAAAAGTAAGGCCTGGCACGATCAGGATTAGTACAGGCATATAGGCCAATGACCGGGGTATCGACAGCAGTGGCCATATGAGCCGGCCCGGAGTCAGGCGCCACGAGCAGTTTAGCTTTGCGTAGAATTGCCAGTAGTTGTTTCAGGTTGGTTTTGCCGATGAGATTAATAATCGGGAAATGGCATTTGGCTTCAATTTCCTCCCCAATCTCCAGTTCAGTAATACTCGGACCACCGGTGAGTACTACCCGTAGTGCA
>NZ_CDLKIE010000049.1:0-2703 GCF_975902315.1 Kaarinaea lacus
CACGAAGAATCGATGCCTTCTCTGTTACATGGTGCTCAAGCAATACATTGGCTATCTTAGAGTCAATCATGCGAGCATCTCCTCAATTTGCTTGACTGCATTTACAGTCATCAAAATCTTGTCGCTGTTCACCAACGCAACCGGATTTAGATTTCTAGTTGAGCAAACACCGATGTTTTTCAGATTTCTGGATGCCAGATACAGATTGTCATCTAACTCATCCACAACAATTAACGCGTTAGTCAATGCTAAGGTTTTCAACTTTTCTGCCAGCAATTTTGTCTTCGGCGCATCAAGACTTAACTCATCGATAACTACCAGGCGATCCTGTCGAACCAGCTCAGACAATATGTTACGTATCGCACTGCGATACATCTTACGGTTAACTTTTTGCGAATGATCCTGCGGTCTCAGCGCAAAAGTCATCCCACCAGTACGCCAGATCGGACTACTCATAGTCCCGGAACGTGCGCGACCAGTACCTTTTTGACGCCATGGCTTGGTACCACCACCAGCTACTTCAGAACGGCTCTTGGTTTTACGTGTTCCGCTACGTGCACCAGCAAGGTAGGCTGTGACTACCTGATGTACCAGCGCTTCGTTAAATTCTTTACCGAAGTTTGCATCAGAAACTTCAATGGTTTTCTTTGAGGCTTTGCCCGTTGCTGTCATTAAATTCAAATCCATCATCCAGCCCCTTAACTCGCCGCCTTATCGGAACGCGCCTTAACTGATGCACGTACGATAACGTTACTGTCTTTTGACCCAGGAATAGCACCCTTGATTAAAAGCAAATTACGATCAGCATCCACTCGAACAACTTCCAGATTCTGGGTAGTGCGTTTCACGTTACCCATATGTCCGGCCATTTTCTTGCCTTTAAATACACGGCCTGGTGTCTGGTTTTGACCAATAGAACCAGGAGCACGATGTGACAGGGAGTTACCATGTGTCGCATCCTGCATGTGGAAGTTGTGGCGTTTAATAACACCGGCAAAACCTTTACCGATGCTGGTACCAGTTACGTCCACGCGCTGACCTTGAGTAAAAATATCAACGCTTATACTGGAGCCTGCTTCAACTTCTTCGCCTTCGCCATCCGCGAGACGGAATTCCCAAAGACCTCGACCGGGTTCTGTATTCGCTTTTGAAAAGTGACCTGCGCTAGGTTTGTTAACTCTAGAAGGACGACGACTACCTGTAGTTACCTGCACGGCACGGTAGCCATCTGATTCAATGGTTTTTACCTGGGTGACGCGATTAGGCTCAACCTCGACCACTGTAACGGGTACGGAAACACCGTCATCAGTGAACACGCGAGTCATGCCCGCTTTGCGCCCTACGATACCAATTGTCATCTTTTATTATCCTCTAAATCACACCGATTTCGATTGACCGGTGCGTATTACTTACTAACTAACAAATAGCCAAAAACAAAATCACAACTACAAAAAGTAAATAACGCCCTTGATAGCGAAAATGAAGCCACCAAAAGACGGTTAACTGTTATAAAACAGAACGTAAAATGCGCGAACTAGCTTAACTTGATTTGAACGTCAACGCCGGCTGCAAGATCCAGCTTCATCAAGGCGTCAACCGTTTTGTCTGTTGGGTCGACGATATCCATCAAACGTTTATGCGTGCGCATCTCATACTGATCTCTCGCATCTTTATTGACGTGCGGTGAGATCAAAACTGTCCAACGCTCTTTTTTCGTTGGCAATGGAATTGGGCCCTGCACTTGCGCGCCAGTACGTTTCGCGGTTTCTACGATTTCCCGCGCTGATTGATCAATCAGTCGATGATCAAATGCTTTTAAACGTATCCGTATTCTTTGCCCAGCTGCCATTTATCTAAACCTTCTTAATAAGACTTAAAAATTAATTATTAAATACAATCAGTTAGAAACTAATTTACGGTGTTGTTGTGGTTGCCCACTATTAGCACACCGTGGGGGGCGCATCATATCACCTCCCACGATCAGTTTGTACTAATTTGTTGAAATATTATTGAAATATTTTGATAAAAATCATTATTCAATAATCTTCGCGACCACGCCGGCGCCAACTGTGCGGCCACCCTCGCGGATCGCAAACCGTAAACCGTCTTCCATCGCGATCGGGGCTATCAAGGTCACCACCATGTTCACGTTGTCACCCGGCATCACCATCTCGACATCGGCCGGCAATTCCACCGAACCGGTCACGTCGGTCGTCCGGAAATAAAACTGCGGACGGTAGCCCTTGAAGAATGGCGTATGACGACCGCCTTCTTCTTTGCTTAAGACGTACACTTCGGCTTCGAACTTGGTGTGCGGTGTGATCGAACCGGGCTTGGCCAACACCTGACCACGCTCCACTTCTTCCCGCTTGGTGCCGCGCAGCAGCACACCCACGTTGTCGCCCGCCTGACCCTGATCCAGCAGTTTGCGGAACATTTCCACACCGGTACAGGTGGTCTTGGTGGTATCTTTGATACCCACGATTTCCACTTCGTCACCCACTTTGATGATGCCGCGCTCGACACGACCGGTCACCACGGTACCGCGACCCGAAATCGAGAATACGTCTTCCACCGGCATCAAAAAGTCGCCGTCGATGGCGCGCTCGGGTTCGGGGATGTAGTCGTCCATGGCCGCCACCAGTTTTTCGATGGACGGCGCGCCGATGTCGGAGGTGTCGCCTTCTAAAGCTTTTAATGCCG
>NZ_CDLKIE010000050.1:0-4118 GCF_975902315.1 Kaarinaea lacus
CGCATTTAGTAGACTAAGCGACACAACACATAGAATAAATAATTTACGATTCATGTTTATTGAAAGCTAACAGTTGTTTATACAGAATGTCTAAATATGGGCATGTTTCCATATTTAGACATAATACTCCATATATAGGCATTTGTGTCCAAATATGGAAAAAATCCAATTATGAAAAACAACCGCAGTTAAGCTTTTCTTGAATTTTATATGATTTCCTGAATTCGGTTATCCACACCTAACACATATGCCTTGTGACAGGGAATTTTCCACATTCGTTTATCTTTTATCCATATTCCACCATTCATTTTAATCTTTCGTCTTAATTCTTCTTCATGATAGTCAACTTTTATTAGCACATGCCGGTTTGGGTGGGGATCCAGTTTCCTTTGTACTTCGGCATTTAGTTTGGGATATAGTTTACGGTTTACCACGTATTCTATTGTCGTTAGTTGTTCTTTTGTTTCTTCATCGTATCGATAACGTACACATAATAATTTCTTGCCATACTTTTCCAGATATTTTTTAGTTCCAGGCATCCCTGGGTTCATTTTTTTTATAACTTTCATATGGTTACTCCTTTATTATTATAGTTAGCTTTAACAAAAATCCCTCGATTGAGTCGTTAGGGTTCCCAACCATGAACTAAGGTCTTCCAATCGTGCAGCAATGATGTGCAATACACCGTCCTCTTGCTGAATAGTGCCATGTACGGCAAGCAAGCGTGCTTTTAACAGTTCCCTGGCCTGACGTTCGGCAAGTTTTGGCCAGACCACTACGTTGGTTTGCCCGGTTTCATCTTCTAACGTGACAAACACCACGTTGCCTGCTGAGCCGGGACGTTGGCGACAAATCACCAGGCCTGCGGTTGTTATTTTTGTATCGTTAGGTAATTCCCATAGTTCTTCGGCTTTGCGAATGCGGCGTTCAGATAAACGGTTTCTTAATAAAGCCAGGGGATGACGACCGAGTGTTAACCCTGTCGTAGCATAATCTGCAACAATGTTTTGTCCTTCGCTGGGCCTGGAAAGCATGACTTCGGCTTCTGTGAAGTATGGTGTTTGAAAAACGGGGATGTTGTTTTCGATCCCTGCGACTTCCCAGTAGGCACGATGACGGTCACCGCTTAAGCTTTGCAGCGCATTTGCTGCTGCAAGACATTCGAGATCCTTTTTGTTTAGTTGGGCGCGGGTGGCAAGATCCTGTACGCTGGTAAAAGCCTGTTGTTTACGCGCGTTGATGATGTTATCGATGCCTGTTGTGGACAGGCCTTTGATCATGCGCAGGCCGAGACGTAGGGGTGGGTTGAAATGCAAATCCCCCCTGGCCCCCCTTTGGAAAAGGGGGGAATGGTTGGGTAGTCTTTGCAAAGGGAGGGAATGTTTTGGTGACCTTTGCAAAGGGGGGGAATGTTTTGGTGACCTTTGCAAAGGGGGGGAATGTTTTGGTGACCTTTGCAAAGGGAGGGAATGTTTTGGTGACCTTTGCAAAGGGGGGGAATGTTTTGGTGACCTTTGCAAAGGGGGGAATATTTTGGTGACCTTCGCAAAGGGGGAGGAATGGTTGGGTGGCCTTTTAGAAAGGGGGGGACTGTTTTTGCTTTCCCCTTTTATAAAGGATGGACTTTTTTTACTTCCCCCTTTTTTAAAGGGGGATGAAGGGGGATTTTGATTTTCATATTCTATTGTGCAGTCATGTGCGCTGGTGTTGACGTCAACGGGCAACACATGAACACCATGTTTACGGGCATCTATGATGAGTTGTGCCGGCGCATAGAATCCCATGGGTTGGCTGTTAAGTAAGGCACAGGTAAATGCGGCGGGATGATAGCACTTGAGCCACGAAGACGCATACGCCAGCAAGGCAAAGCTCGCGGAGTGTGACTCAGGAAAACCGTACTCTCCAAATCCTTTTATCTGGTTAAAGATTTGTTGCGCAAACTGTTCGGTATAACCGCGCGCTTTCATGCCTTCGAGAAGTTTCCCTTCGAACTGGTCCAGGCCACCTTTGCGTTTCCAGGCGGCCATACTGCGGCGCAGTTTATCGGCCTCCCCTGCGCTAAATCCCGCCGCGACCATGGCCAACTGCATGACCTGTTCCTGGAAGATGGGTACGCCCAGGGTTCGGCTTAATACGTCTTTTACCGCTTCGCTGGGATATGAAATTTTTTCTTCCCCGTTACGGCGTCGTAAATAAGGGTGTACCATGTCGCCCTGGATGGGCCCGGGACGAATAATCGCGATTTCAATCACGAGGTCATAATAGTTATGCGGTCTTAGGCGCGGCAACATGGACATTTGCGCGCGCGACTCGATCTGGAACACGCCAATGGTGTCAGCTTGCTGGATCATGTGATAGACCGCGGGATCTTCCGGTGGAATATCGGCCAGGGTAATGGTTTGTTTTGAGTAGCTACTTATATAAGTCAGTGCTTTGCGAATGGCACTGAGCATACCCAGCGCCAGGATGTCGATTTTTAGTAAGCCTAATGCTTCCAGGTCATCCTTTTCCCATTGAATGACGGTACGATCCTGCATTGTTGCATTTTCAATGGGCACCAGGTGCGAGAGCTTACCCTGGCTAATGACGAAACCACCCACGTGTTGCGATAAATGACGAGGGAATCCCAGTATTTGATGTACTAATATTACGAGGCGTTTGATGAGCGGGTTGTCGATGGAGAAACCGTTTTCCTGAAGCTGTTGCTGGATGGTTTCCAGGTGATGCCACCAGTAAATGGACTTGGCGAGACGATCTACCAGATCAAGGCTCATGCCAATGGCTTTACCTACATCGCGCACGGCACTGCGTGGGCGGTAAGTAATGACTGTTGCCGCCAAGGCGGCGCGTTCACGGCCATACTTTTGGTAAATATACTGGATTACTTCTTCACGACGTTCGTGTTCGAAGTCGACATCGATATCCGGTGGTTCGTTGCGCTCCTTTGATATAAACCGTTCGAACAATAGTTGCATGCGATCGGGATCGACTTCGGTTATTCCTAAGCAATAGCAAATTGCTGAGTTGGCCGCTGACCCCCTGCCCTGACAAAGGATGCCCTGGCTTCTGGCGTATCGCACAATATCGTGCACCGTTAAAAAGTAAGGTGCATAGACCATCTCTTCTACCAGCGCCAATTCGTGTTCGATGGCTTTTTTGACTTTATCGGGAGCACCTTGCGGCCAGCGCCGTTGCATGCCCTGCTCGGTGAGTTCACATAACCAGGACTGTGGTGTATGACCTTTAGGTACCAGTTCTTTGGGGTATTCATAGCGCAATTCATCCAACGAGAACTGGCAACGCTCTGCAATGTGAATGGTTTCTTCTAATAGCGCTCGTGGATATATCTTTTGCAAGCGCTGCCGGGAGCGCAACGACCGCTCACCATTGGGAAACAGCTCATAACCTAACTGGGCAAGAGGCTTGCCCAGACGAATCGCGGTGAGCGTGTCCTGTAGTGCACGACGCTTACGATGATGCATGTGCACATCACCGGTGGCGCACAAGGGTACCTGGTATTTTTTTCCCAGGACCTGCAGGGTTTGTAGTTGTTGCTGGTCATCACCGGTTAATAACAACTCCACGGCAATCCAGATACGTTGCGGGAAACACTGCGTCAACCATTGCAAGTGTTCATCATTGGCTGTCTGTTTGTCCAGGTCGGGGATCCACAATACCAGGCAACCTTCAGGGTAATATTGCTCGACAAGTTGCCGTGTCAGGTGATATTCGCCTTTATCGGCGTTGCGACGTGCCACGGTAATCAAATGGGACAAACGACCGTAACTGGCGCGGTCGGTCGCAAGTAATATAAAGCGTATACCCTCTTGCAGTTGAAATTCACTGCCAATGATTAAATGCAGCTTGTGTTCTTTGGCGGCGGTGTGGGCCCGCACCACGCCAGCCAGTGAGCATTCATCGGTAATGGCCAGGGCACGATAGCGTAAATAGGCGGCGCGTTCTACCAGTTCTTCAGGGAAAGATGCGCCGCGTAAGAAGCTATAGTTGGAGATGCAGTGAAGTTCTGCGTAGGGTGGGAGTTTCATTGATCCCTCGGGTGTTTTAAATCCCCCCTAGCCCCCCTTTTAAAAAGGGGGGGACTATTGGGTGGCCTTTGA
>NZ_CDLKIE010000051.1:0-4048 GCF_975902315.1 Kaarinaea lacus
ACCTGTGATAAAGACAGGCGTTTCAGAAGGTCCATCGAAAAAGCTATCAAAAAATCTTCCCCATTACCTATGCCTAAACAGGATCTGTTTGATAGAAGCGAGTTAATTCTGATATTTCAGGGTTAAGAGCTAATCTAAAAAAATTGTAATCAGATTTAAAAGGATTTGCATTCTTTGCTGATCCACAGGGTAACAGCAGGGGGTAGGACACAATTAACCTTATTTAATTGTTATGCGATCCATTACCCAAAGCTGTCTCCTGTTCGCCAGAATCCTGACCCGCTTTTAAGCCGCCTTTGCCTCTTCGCGTTTTATTTTATTACGGCTGACTATATAGAGCAGCACGGCTGCTGCTATCATTGTGGCTTGAATGCCCAGGCTCTCCAGGTTCGGAAATATACCCAGGGCATCAATTTCGAAAAAGTTTATCGGATCAACTCGTAGCTTGCCGGCTTCCTGTAACGCTGCTACACCTTTACCCGCAAATACTATAGCGAGAAGATAAAGGAATACAGAGTTAACGCGGAAGAACAATTTCAGTGGCAGTCGGATACTGAATTTAAAGATACCCCAGGCAATTAAACCGAGTATTCCCGCGGCGGTAAGCATGCCGGAAACTATATCTGCCTGGCCTTCGATGTTTGATTGCAGCCATAAAGTGTGGAAAAACAATATACTTTCAAAAACTTCACGATATACCGCGAGAAAGGCAACTACCGCCAGTCCTGCCAGTGCGCTTTCGGTGAGGGATTGTGATACTTTTGTTTTAATAAAATGTTGCCAGTGTAAGGCGTAAGTTTGCTTATGCAGCCAGAATCCAACATAGATGAGCATAGCGGCAGCAATCAGCGCAGTTATTCCTTCTGTCATTTCGCGGTTGGCGCCACTAATGTTAATAAAATGGTCTGCTGCAAACCATGTTAGTCCACCCAGGGCTAGTGCGCTAACCCAGCCAATGTGTAAATAGCGCATCATGTTGGAGCGGCCGGTCTTGATGAGCACTGCAGATATCGCAGCCAGTATTAGAATTGCTTCCAGTCCCTCTCTTAACAGGATCAAAAACGCACTAAAAAAATTGAGCGAAGATGAAAGGCTACCGTTATCGAGTTTAATGGCGGCAGCGGAAAGCATCGTAATAATATTTTCCTGAGCCGCCTGGACTTCATCGGGATCAGTATCAGTTTTAACCATGTCGCGATATTTTAGCATGGCTATTTCAATTTCTTTTCGAAGCTCGGGTGCGGCGGAATCCAGGGGAGTTTCAACTAGTTCAAAACCCTCCAGGTAAGCTGCCACTGCTAGATCATATGCACTACTGTGATCTCCTTTTTGAAAAGCAAGAAAACTTGCTTGTATTCCGTCTTCCGCTACTTTTAACGGATTAATGGTGGCTTTACCAATTTCCTCGGGGTTAGAGCGCAAGTAAGCAAGTTCCGCCAGTCCGTCACTACCATATTTGGCGGTTACCTGTGCGGGAGTACTTTGTGTCAGTTGTTCCAGGCTTTTTATTGAGGGACGTGACTTGGTCGCTGTATAGATGGCTTCACCTTTAGCGCGTTCTATGTCAGTGGCAAAAAAGTTACTGACGTAGAAAGCCAGTTGCCAGCGTTGCTGCGATGTCAGGTTATCGAAGGAAGGCATGGCAGTGCCGTTGACACCCAGGCTTATGGTATTGTAAAGCGAGAATACGCTGCGATGTTGTTGGCGCTCACGGTCACGAAAGTTTGCCGGTGGTGGCTGCAATGTGGCTGCCTGGGGACCGTCACCATAACCATCAGCACCATGACAGGTGGAACAGTTTTCTATGAATAATGTTTTGGCACTGCCAGGCTCAGGTATAACGCGAGGAGCAACACCCACGTGAAATTTATTAATAAGCTTGAGGCTAATATTATGAGAGAGGGCTACGATTTCTTCACTGGAGCCTTTTTGCTCGATAGAACGGAATAATTGCGCGGTTTCCTGTTTTATGGATGTGGAATTAGCGGGTAGCCGATTTGCCATTAACTGTAATTGTTCAGCAAATTCCTGTTGCTCTTTGTATTCTTCAACATCGGTAACTTTGCCATTTACGACAATTTCCGGATATTCAACCGCGACGTAATCCAGCATGTGCACCATTTTTTGCGCGATGCGCTGTACCTCTATATCTATATCGTTATCGTTCGTGGTGTCACCGGTTTTGGCATTTACTGATACAAAGGGAAACAAAAACAGCGTTAGGAGCAGCGTGTAGGGTAGGTATCTAAACATAAACATTTCCATTTACCTGACGAATTGATTGATAATTGCTTTGGCTGTAAATGCAAATGATAATGATTCGCATTTACCGTTAATTTATATCAATGTGGCACATTCGTCCAGTGAATTTTGCGTAGCTATCCTGCACCAGTTAGCGACATTGAAGGATTAATATTTTGGTATCCTATTGTTTTTATTGTAATAATTCGTAGCTGTTACTGGGAAATTACCTTGGAATCGAATGTATCAAGTGCATAAAACAGTGGTGGATTTGTAAGCAGTTCGTAAAGGGCTAAGTGCTGTGGGGGGGGGGACTTTTGTAACTCATAGAATACTCAATGAAAACCTCCTGCTTATAACATCTATTTGGCCTTAGAATTTTCATATAGATTGTTGTTCGGGAAAACCATAATAAAGAAGGAATAAGAAATGAAAATATGCAAAACCTGTGGCCACGAAATACCCGATAGCGCCAGCAAATGCACCGTTTGCGGATCTTTTCAAAATTGGCGCGGACACTTAAATTTCAGTTCTACAATACTTGCACTCCTGGTTGCCCTGGTGAGTGTTGTTGCTACCGCTGTTCCCGTTTTATCAGAAATGTTCGACCAGGACGATTCTGACGTTAATCTGGTTTTTCAGTTATACGATGTAGATAAGGCAAACAAGTACAACTATTTTTTTATCGCAGCGAACTCAGGTACACGTCCAGCGGGGATAGGGAAAGCAACCTTTCGTATTGAGGTAGATGGTAAACATCTCAAAAATACGGATGTGAATTATCTCAACAACAATAATGGTTATGTGCCAGAAAAAGATAATCTAATATTAATCGGCGAGACGGACGTGACTATGTTATCGGGCAATGGTGAATCGTCCGCACCTTTTCTGCAGCCCAACAGTTCCCATCAATTGAATTTAAGACTGAAATACGAGGAGGAAACCTTGCGGGCATTTATAAAATCCGAGGAAACGCTCGCAATGCACGCGGCTGATAAGGCGCCTGTTCAGAATAAAAGTCTGGCTATTGATGATCGTAATCTACTGAAAATATTGTCCGATGATCAGCTCGATGTTAATAACCCGGTTGAGAAATGCTCGATTTTGTTTGATATCATAAATTACAATTCCGAAATCGAAAAGCAAGCTGTTGAGGTTGATTGCACCGGTGTATTAAGTGATATTTTCAACAATTATAAATAGAAAGGGGTTAGAGCCATTGGTGTCCCACTAAACTACATCAAAAATGTTAAATATACTTGATAAGTAGAAAAAGACTCATTTCTAAGGACTACGAGACATGAATTTCACCCACCTTTATTTAAAATGTTTTCCCTCTCCCAAGATTGGGAGAGGGTTAGGGTGAGGGTTGAATTTTCATGGGCTTAGAGATCACCCCTCATCCTAACCTTCTCCCCTCAAGGGGAGAAGGGACTTTAGTGGGACACCTGTGAGCTGCACCCCTAAAAGGG
This sequence comes from Kaarinaea lacus, assembly GCF_975902315.1. Lineage (NCBI taxonomy): Bacteria > Bacillati > Cyanobacteriota > Cyanophyceae > Nostocales > Nodulariaceae > Kaarinaea > Kaarinaea lacus. The sequence continues at coordinate 3,714 of NZ_CDLKIE010000051.1, forward strand.
TAATATGTTTAACAAAATGCATCCAGCCGGCAACAAAAAGCGTGGCACCTCATAATTGATCGTTATACGTCAACAACAAAGGACCTGGTTATGACAAATCTAGACAAAGCGAAACAATACCTGGACGCATGGAATGCGCACGACGCTGATGCCATTGTTAAGTCATTTGCCGCCGGCGGCACTTACTGCGATCCTACTGTTGAAGCTATTTCAGGCGACGAGATTGCTGCCAATGCAAAGCGCCTATGGAGCGCATTTCCGGATCTTTCATTCGATATTGCGCGTATAACCGAGAACGGCGCAGACAGGGTTGTGGCTGAGTGGATCATGAAAGG
>NZ_CDLKIE010000052.1:0-3801 GCF_975902315.1 Kaarinaea lacus
ACGTGCTTAGTACCAGGGATATTAGTTTTAATACCATGCAATCCCTGACTCGCTTTGCTCGTTACTGGGACATGATTGCCAATTCCGGTCGCTTTACTGAGGCTTTAGCATTGATACTGGGGGACAATGCTTTTCGCCGGTTTTTAACACTAAGCGACTGGATCTTTGCCACCACCGAACAAACACACCGCATTGCCCTGCCGCGACTTTTCAACCTGGTATATTCAGGATTGACTACAGAACTTGGCGTAGAAGATACGGTCGCTGAAAAAGCACTACAGGCGGACTTCGATCGCTCAGGTTTAAAAGGCAAGCCAAACTTTAAAAAGGAAGCACCCTATAAATCAGCGAAAGATGAACCAAACCAGAAAGGCAAACAACGCCAGTCGCGCCACAAAAAAGACAGTTAATCTGTATTGGTCTGTTTCTCAGAATGGCCGAATATTGATTTGACGACTGAATCATTTTTCACTGAGTCGTTCTCCATCATTCGCCAGGCGGTCTGGTAACCAAGTTCACGATAGGCTTCAAACTGTTTTTCATCAAAAAACTGGTCGCTGGTTGGCTCATCGGGAAACTCTGGTTGTTTCTGTTTGTAACCATATAAGTCTGCTGACAGTTCGCTGAAGAAAGAGCTTTTAATATAGATAAATTTCCCCGGCTTACGGCCAGGATAGAGGATATCGGCAATGATGTATCCTTGCCTGGCATAGGCCATTAAGTCATTGTCTTTGTCTTTTATGGGCACCAGTTCATGCAGATGCCTGGCGTTTACCGTCATAAGCACGCCGAAATCTGCACGTATTTTCTCCAGGGCGTTAGAAAGATCCGTAAACTTGTAATCCGGATCGGCCGCACCATCGCAGACAATAATCAGTTTTGTTTTCCGTCGAATCAGTTCATACAAAGCCAGGTTTTCGAAATGACCGCCATCACTAAGCTGCAGAAACCGGCTGTCTTCATTCAGGTTCTTGCGTAATGCCATTTCTGATAATCCGGGCAAGAAAAAGTTAGGTATATTTGTGAACGATGGTTTCTTATCCGGATCTGGATTAGTCACCCAATACCCTAATCGAATATTAAGCAGACCCATCAACATGGATAATAGCGGTTGCCGAGTCACGCCGTCACCACCTACTCCAGTGCTGGGATTAACAGCCGCACCGGATATTGCCATTGCAGTGGAGAGCGTTATCCTCCCCTTCATGAAAGTGGATGTTGTAGCCCAACCTGTCGCGTTGCTGCCACAATATGCCGGCGTTAGAATAAAGTTGTCTCCACCTCTACCCCGAAACTTGGATATTTTTGACGACACCAGCACTATATTACTGTTGATAATGTGGTACGGCATCAGGTTGGTATCCAGCGTTGCCGGTGCAGACTGATTCATCACCGCTTTATACCAACACATATCGGATAGCCTTGCTTTATCAGCCTCTGCAGATGCACCGCTTGGTGATTTTTTCTGCTTTACAACCTCGACTAAATCCGGCATAAAAACTTCCATTAGGCGATCGCGATAATACCTGTGAATCGAGATATAATTAAGGTTTGCCAACAGACCAACCAGTAAAGTTGCAATACCTAGAGAATAAATAGCTGCCATATCGCCATTTATCTTCAACATGCAATGATAGGCCAGTAAGAACAAACCAAACCACAGTGTTAACGTTGATACTGCAACCAGCAGACCCAACGGGATTTTGCTCGGTTTAATTCGACTCGTTTTCAGAAAGGTCGCTATACTGGTAACAAATCCCAGCAAGGTGGATAGCAGCCCCGTCAAACCTGCCGTATCGCTGGTTTGCTCTGCACTCCCTCCGAGTTGGCCATAAACAACAGGTATCAGACCAATCAGCAGAAAAGCCAGGGCGGTAGTCAATAAATAGTTGTAGGATTTTTCACTCCAGCGCCGCAATCGATAGGACAAACGTCCCCCTGATTGATGTACCTGGCTAACACTTCCAGTACTCTCGCCCATACGCTGAGAGAAAAAAAATGCTGATAGAGAATACCCTATTGATAAAACGACAAAGATAGCGATGGCTAACAGGGAAATGGTTAACGAGTAATTTAATGGACTATTTGCAAGATTGTTTGGCAGCAGATTTACAAATTCTGCAGGCGGTGCTGTGAAAAGGAAATGCTGTCCTATCAGGGCAAAAACCAGCACCAGTAATGAGAAATACACAAATACACTGAGGATGCTGCCACGCAATACCACGCCCAGCAAGGACATAACATTGATACCACGGCCAGGGGTAAGATATTTTCCATGCTGACGCAGAAAACGTAACAGGGCACCACGATAGCGTTGGTCGGGTTCCACAGTAGTCGCTTGCGCTTTTTCATCCAGGACGGCCCTGGGCTCCTGCCCTATCATTGGATAGGTACCGTAGGGAAAATTATTGCGATCCACACCGACCTTGATACCCTCCCACTTGCGGGACAATAACCAGGTTAGCGATGAACCAATGTATCCACCGCCCGAAACTGTTGAAAGGTAATCAATATTTTTCAGCCAACGATTGTAAGATAATGCCTGCAATACACCCACGCAAAAACTCGCGGATCGAATACCGCCACCGGATAATGACAAACCGGCAACTTTATTCGTTAGATAGTCGGTTTGTTCTTTGCGTGGTTTGTTATCCAGCTGACGCCTTTTTAGTATGTATTTCTGTTCGTCCTGAATAATTTTAACTGCGCCAAAATACTCCATGTCACCGCTTTCATAAGGTACATAATCTTCTGGCTTGTTGTTCTTGTTGTCAGCGTTATCCATAACAAACGAATCCTCATAGTCGTTGTAGAAAACTTTTTATTATTTAATATTTGTTATTTGTTTATTAAGCATTGGCTTCAAACCACGCCTTTCGCACATCATAACGATGAATGGTAAGTAGTGGAAGATTAACAAACAAGATTCGTTTTATGGGTAAAAAACGACCGTACTGGTAGCAATGAAAAAGAAGGTAATTTAGGATTAATTAAAAGGGAAGGTAAAACGAAAAGCAGTCATGATGTTCAGTACGAGATTTGTACGACGGTATTACGCCCTTTCTTTTTCGCGTTGTACATTGCCGTGTCGGCTTTTTGTAGCAGAGTTTCAATATCATACTGAGCAGGTGTCGTCCCATTGCTTTTTTCCGGATGTAATAAACCAATACTGACCGTAGCCTGAATTTTGTTGCCCTGCCACTCGAAGGTATAATTCTGCAAATAGGTTCGTATCTCCCTCGCTCGCGTCAATCCAATCTCCGAGGCACAATTCATTTGAATCACAAATTCATCACCACCATAGCGGGCAACAAGATCGTTGGGCCGCATATTCATTTTAAGAATAGGTGCAATCTGTACCAGCACTGCATCGCCAGCCGCATGCCCATATTTGTCGTTGATATCTTTGAAGTTATCAACATCAATTAGCATAATACAAATAGGCTCACTCAACTCATCTTGCTGGGCCAGCAATTGATTCAGAGTCTTTTCAAAATGGCGGCGATTTGCCAACTCAGTTAGATGGTCACTTTTTGCCAGATATTCCAGGCGGCTGTTTGCATCACGCAACTTTTTAGTGGCTGCTTCAATTTTTACCTGCAATGACTGGTTAAGTTCATTCACTTCAGCACGTGACTGTTGCAAACCCGACACCACTTTCCGGAAACCATGATCCAGTTGATTAATCTCTTTAGGCGCTAAATCTGATATAGCGGGTATATCGCCATAGAAATCATTTGCTTCAAGACGGTCCGCTGCTTTCGCCAATCGATTGATCGGTTTGGTTATCCATCTCGCGAG
>NZ_CDLKIE010000053.1:0-3855 GCF_975902315.1 Kaarinaea lacus
GTACTTATACAAGAAACCAGGATTATGTGGGAGGTGGCATTTTTCCACAGGCCCTCGAAAACACTCATTCTCGTAGATTTACTGGAAAATATTGGCGATGATTATCAACACAAAGCAAGTAGGTATCTGCAGTTCTGGTGGCGGTATATTTTTAGAATGTGGAACAACCCAAAGGCAGCCCCAGAATACCAACTGGGCTGGGGGAACAAAAAAATTGTAAAAAAGGGATTGGAAACCATTATTGAATGGGATGCTGAACGAGTCATACTCGCACATGGTGAAAACATAGAAAATAATGTTAATAGCATACTTCGAATTGCCTGGAAAAAGGTGTTAAATGCCTAATCATTACCTAAATTCGGACTCGCAAACGCTCGCCAATTATATGAAATGAACGACTTTATTGACGGGCCCGATAATCAAGCAAGTTTTAATTTTCCCAAAGGGCTTACAGCAGTTGGCTCCGAGCTGTATGTTGCGGATACAGAAAATCATGTCATACGTCGAATCGAAGCTATAGACTTACCCTAAGCATGTCAGTATCGTTTGAAACGGAGCGACTATGGCTTTGATTAGCGTAACCTCAGCAAAATCAGCCAACGCCACAGGCTAAGTATATTCGCCAGCGCAGCGGCAAAATAAGTCAACGCCGCTGCCCGCAATACCTTGTTCACTGCCTGCTCCTGATTTTTGTTAATGTATTCTCCCTCAACAAGGATAGGTAACGCTTTGTTAAAACTTGCGTCCCACTCTTCGGGTAATACAATTAAATACATCAATGCCGATACCAGCATTGCCAAAATACCGGCCACCGCGGTAATAATGGCTGCATGAGGTACGCGCGTAATCAAACCAACCACTGGCATCAGCATCACTATTCCAATACCAATTTTATTGATCAAAACTGCCTTTGGGATATATTGGCCTCTTAGCAGGCTGATGGCCTCTTTTCGGTTGAACTGGATAGCGTGCCCAACTTCGTGTGCCGCTACGGCAATCGCGGTGAGTGAACGACCATTATAATTATCGGGGCTCAGGCGTACCGTGTTAGATGAAGGATCGAAGTGGTCATTGTGAGGTTCCGTCTCCTCCACATTAACGCCTTCCAACTGGAAACGGTTTATTAGATGAACAGCGAGTTCGCCCCCCGTACCGCGTATACCTGGGTCTTCTCTGGAATACCTGTCCATAACGAAACGCACCCAAAGGCTGGGGGCATAGATCGCTATCAATAATAATACTCCGAGTAACGCAAATATCATGAAGTTCAGTCTATAATTAATGGAGGCAGATCCAGATTATTAGTTCTACAAAGTGTTGATTTAGTTCATTTAGCTACCGAAAAAGAGGTTACTATGTTAGGCGAAAATCACTCTCTTGTTAATGAATTTCCTGAGCACCAGGATACTATTACCAGGCTTGCCCAAAACGATGAAGCCTTTGCAAAAGATACCAAACGTTACAACGATCTCGATAAAGAAATTCGAGAACTTGAATTAAATGGCGCGCCAATCGATGATGATGCTATGCATGAGTTAAAAAATGAAAGAGCTGAGTTGAAAGATGCGCTATATCAGCGTTTAGTTGATGCAACAGAATAACTACACTTTATGTAAAGCACCTTAGCTGAGTAAAACAAGCCTGGAAAAAGCTTGTGGTGGAAGGTGCCGGAGGTATTATTTTTTAATCTATCCAGCATCATTGAAAGATGGTGGAAAATTGAAATAGCGAGTCATTGAATGGCTACTTTTTTTCCTCATTCACAGCTGCCGTTCCAGGCAAGCAACATACAACACACCGCCTTCGCCATTTTTTAAACCATCTCCTTTTTGACTGTTAAATCAATTACCTAACAGTATCCCACAATTCGCCCTGGGTAAGCGGTAATGACACAGATCAAGTATCAGCTAATTTCCACGCACTATCATAGTGTTATGGTAGTCACGTAGAACGCTGGGTTTTAACAGGCAAGCGAACATCCATGAACAGCGAAACTTCACAACAGTTATGGCTGGAGGAACGGGAAGAAGGCCCTTTAATGGCTACCGCCATTCATGCAGGCCACGAAATTCGCGGGGAATTGTTTCCATTGATTGCGCTGGACGAGGCGGAACGATCCCGCGAAGAGGATCCCTACACTGACTACTGGGTAAAAGTCATTCCAAGCTGGTTAGTTCCAACCCGGTCACGTTTTGAAGTGGACTTAAACCGACCGCGTGATGAGGCAGTGTACCAGACACCTGAAATGGCCTGGGGACTGCATTTATGGAAACACCCACCCAGCAAAACGATGGTTGAACACTCCCTGGAAGAATATGATGCTTTCTATAAAGAACTTGCACAAATACTGGACCGAATGGCCAGGCACTACCGGCGTGTTGTGATATTTGATTTGCACGCTTACAACTACCGACGCAGAGGCGCCCATGAGCCGCCAGCCGATCCCGAAACACATCCCGAGGTAAATATTGGCACCGGCACCATGGACCGAAAACTCTGCGGTCATCTGGTAGATCGTTTCATGGAAGACCTGCGTCGCTACAACTTTTTGGGGCGTCACCTGGATGTGCGGGAAAACGTAAAATTCAAGGGACGCCAGCTGGCGCACTGGATACATAACCGTTATCCCACGACGGCATGCGTTATCGCCGTGGAATTCAAGAAATTCTACATGGACGAATGGACCGGTGTTGGTGATGTAGAACAAATAGATGCTATCCGCGATGCGTTACAATCAACCATACCCGGAATATTAGAGGAACTTGAAACACTGGAGTGTTAAAAACGTGCCTCAACTTACCGAACAGAAAATGGCCGGTATCTATGATGCACTGGCAAAAAATAAGCCGGTGCGATACCACGGACCTGAGCACGGTAATCTCCATATCGACCGGCAGTTGCCGTTCCTGGTTGTGTATCGCCGCCCAGCCGAGCCTGTTGATATCGGCACCGACCGCTTGCTGTTGGGGGAAGCTTCTTACCTGTTAGTGGAAGACGTAGCTGTTGACCATAAAGCGCTGAGTGAAATTGTAGCAACCATTGCTAATATCCAGACGAAGGCATTTGGTGCATTTTTAATACTGGAAATTTGGGCAGGCCAAATCCCGGAAACCGAACACGCACCACCTGGATTTAAAATATTCGCGCCAAAGCAGCATAGCCCTTCCCAGTTACTGGAAAAGTTCCAAAGCGCCCTGCTAAAAATTCGTGTCAATAAGCAAAAATCCAGCGTTGCTGTTCAGTTTACTGACGCCGTTCATCCACCTGAACGAGCACCATTATTAAGTAACGATCAATTAACGGCTCACAACTGGATTCATCTCGGACTTGAAGTTACCCCCATATACCGGGATCAACACGCGACACTCTTCCCTTTCGAGTTGAAAGAACTTCAGCGAAAACTGGCCCGGGCATTAAAACGTACCTTTTACGAGTTTATTCATTTAACGACTACCCATCGCCCCGTTCATTATCACGAGCTTGGCCGGCGGTCCATGACCCACGCAGTCTATGAGACGGATGAAAAACTGGCAACAATCAGCAATACCTTTGATTTGCTGTTACATGTAACACCGGTCAACGCACCAGCCGCCTGGGAGAAATTTAAGGATGGCAATTTTCAGCGTCAGCCGGAATTTCTGTATCGCGCCCGCCCCATCGATCCGGGATTACTCAAACGACAGTTATTCAAGATTCCCCTGGAGCACATTGAAGACCCTACCCTGGCGCATATATTTTCTGAAAAACGCGAAGAACTGGACCGGCAGATCACACTGGTCGCTGATCGCAACACCCGGCGATTCTTGCTGGGAAGCCGTCAACTCTATGGCGACGCGGAAGAGGACCTGGTAGAAC
>NZ_CDLKIE010000054.1:0-5840 GCF_975902315.1 Kaarinaea lacus
AAATCCGGACAAGGACGGCTGGCGTAATTATCAGCAGCTCCCCTGGGATACAAAACTACATGTGAATCGCGTTTATTTGAATGATCGTAGTCTTTATAAACCCTACGTCGAATAACAGTAGCTAATAGGGGGCAGACCCACTGCTGTCCCACTAAACTACATCAAAGATGTTAAATATAATTGATAAGCAGTAAAAGACTTATTTCTAAAGACTACGAGACATGAATTTTACCCACCTTAATTTAAAATGTTTTCCCTCTCCCAAGATTGGGAGACGAGCACATGGATGTGCGAGGTAGAGCAATGCAGGAGCAATTGCCGAGGGTTAGGGTGAGGGTTGAATTTTCATAGGCTTAGAGATCACCCCTCATCCTCGGCTTTGGCTTCCTGCGTCGCTCTAACGACTACATCCCTGTAGTCGTAACCTTTCTCCCCTCTAGGGGAGAAGGGACTTTAGCCATTAGGCATATAGGCATAGGGTCGGACCTACCCAACTCACTGAGCGCTCAATAGAAAAGGTCGTAGATTTACTGTTATTTCACCTTAGACCTTCCTTTTTACTTTCAAAAAGCCACTCCTAAGGATGGGTATTTTATCTTCACGTATAATAGATAGTTCATTTGGCCTACGAAACAGGCCTTCTAAGCTAGAATGCGACTATACTGTTTAATTGTGGGTAACAATAATAGTTGTATAGGTCCGCCCCGGTTTTTCCACTGGATTGCTAATAATAGGGAAAAATTAACTCGTACCTCTAATACATGATGTATAGGTTGGGATTTAACATTGGCTAATAAACAACATACAGAAAACTGGCATAACACTATTGCAGAGATTAGTGCGAAACGGTTGCAACGGAGTCTCACGCCAGAGGAGATGGCTTTTATTAAAAGCCACGTTGGGTTTATGGCTCTGGAGGGAATTGAAGATTCAGTAAGAACATTGTCATTAGATGCTTTGGAAGATCTTTTGAATTCCAGGAATCAATAGGTTCAGATTAAATAAACAGGGGACAGCTCCCTGTTCATTTATTCTTCCTGTTGTTTCGTGTACATAAACTTGCCGTGTATGGACTTTTCCTGCTGACATTAAAAGTGTTTGTGATACCGCAGTGTAGCGAAGTTATTCTCGCTTTTTGATCACGTCGCGAGCCGAATAGTCGATCACCACTCTCGTAATCAAATTAATTATTCAGTGATTAATACGCCTGTTACATATGTAGCAAAAATAGTATGGATATTGTCAACCATTTCCTGTGGGTTTTAAGATTGCAAGCATAGTCCTCTGTTTTGTGCTAAACAATGATATGCTCTTCGTTGCGTGACGATATTGTCAGCCAGGAGGTATATGATGCGCGCAAAGCTAATCAACTTATTGATTCTATTCACTGTCCTGCTATGGCTGAATTCGGCATTGGCGGCGCAGGGTTCGCGCGTGGTTTATCCCGCCTGGTTTAAGGAGAGTTTGTACGATCTCCAGGGTGACTTGCAGGATGCCCGTGCTGCGGGCAAGAAAGGAATAATGGTTTTTTATAGTATGGAGACGTGCAGTTATTGCCTGGCCATTCTTGAAAAGGCGTTCAAGGAAAAGGAGATCGCGCAACGCCTGAATCAGAATTACGATGTGATTGGTCTGGATGTGTTCAGCGACAACGAGCTGGTCGATCCCCGGGGCAAGACTCATTGGACGAAAGAATTCGCTGTCGTGGAAAAAGCCAAATTTACGCCAACGATGATTTTCTACGGTGAAGGAGGGGCTATTCAATTGCGCCTGGTAGGTTATCAATCACCGGAAAAAATGCGCGCGGTTTTGAATTATCTGGAAGGTGATAATTATACGCGCATGAGCCTGCGTCAATTTATGAAGCAAGGCCAGTCTGCTACCAAATCTGCAAAAGATAAAACAGTCAATCAGGATCTCGATCGTCGTAAAAGCAGTGACAGGCATTTAATGGTGGTATTTGAATCTGACGACTGCAGTAAGTGTCAGTTGCTGCGTGAAATGTTGAAGGCAGAAGTTTTGCAGCCATATCTGTTACGTCTGGATGTTGCCTTTGTCAGCAGTAGCGATACACAAAACCGTATAACCACGCCAGAGGGTAAGCAACTCAGTGGCAAGGCATGGGCTGATCAATTGGGTTTAATCCATAATCCGGCGATGGTGTTCTTTTACGGGGAGGGTAAAGAAGTGCTGCGTGTGGATACTGATATTCTCCTTAATAAGGATGGAAATGACATTAAAGCGGATGATGAGAAAGTCCTCGATAATATCCGCGCACGACTGCAATTTGTCGTCGACAAAGGCTACGTTGCTTTACCGCAATTTCAGCGATGGCGGGCGCAACAAAAAAGAAAAGCACGGGAATAATCAGGGGCAGGTCCTAATGTAATAATAGGTGACCTAATAATAGTGGGCAGACTACATTTAGCAAGGTATGACGTTCAATAATTGGGATCTGTCCCTAAATACTGATTGAAGTCAAAGTACAATTGTTGATTTTAGAGAAAATAGTTCTGCTGCACTGAATTTCTGACTTCGAATATCGAGAGCCTGGAGAGGATACCTGAATCGCGTGAAGAAGTTACCTGTTCTTACCGATCGACGTCTGCTCGGTCTTTTGCTCGGTCCGTGTTTATTCATCCTGATCCTGCTTTTTCCTCCACCCGAGACAATGTCCGTATCAGCCTGGCGGGTGGTGGCGGTCGCAGTATTAATGGCGACCTGGTGGATAAGCGAAGCAATCCCTATTGCGGCCACCGCATTGTTACCGGTGGCTCTGTTTCCGTTGCTACAGGTGATGTCGACCACGTCCACCACCAGTGCCTATGCCAATCATCTGGTATTTCTCTTCCTGGGCGGTTTCCTGATCGCCATGGCAATGCAAAAATGGAATCTGCATCGACGTATCGCGTTACATACTATCCGTGCCGTTGGGATTAATCCATCACGGATTATTCTGGGCTTTATGCTGGCCACGGCATTTTTATCCATGTGGATCAGTAATACTGCCACGGCGATGATGATGTTACCCATTGCGTTGGCGGTGGCGGGGCAGTTCATTAACAACAACACTGACGATGCGTCGTCTACTACGTCAGCTTTTGGGGTGGCCTTGATGTTGGGGATTGCTTATTCCGCATCGATAGGTGGGGTTGCGACCCTGATTGGTACTCCGCCCAACGCGATTCTGGCAGGTATTGTTGAACGGATTTATGATCACCGTATCAGTTTTGCCGCCTGGATGGGATTTGGTTTGCCATTGTCGATTGTTATGTTGGCAATCGCCTGGTTTTACCTGACACGTATTGCCTATTCCATTAAACAACAGAGTTTTGATCAGGTTACCGAAGTCATTCAACAGGAAATAAAACAGCTGGGGCCCATATCACGACCGGAAAAGCTGGTTGCTATCATTTTCGCGCTGGTGGCGATGACCTGGATTAGCCGTGGGCTATTCGAGTTTGCGATACTGAAGGGCGTGAGTGATGCAAGTATTGCCATAGCCGGTGCCTTGTTACTCTTCATCATTCCATCGCGTTTTAAAGTTGCGGGTAATCAACAACGAGAATTCCTGCTCGACTGGTCTACCGCGGCAAAACTCCCCTGGGATATATTGATCCTGTTTGGCGGTGGTTTTGCGCTGGCACAGGGTTTTAGTGACAGTGGATTAACCGAATGGATCGTACTGCAAATGTCGGGCTTGAAAGGTGCACACCTTGTCGTACTGGTACTGGTTATTACTTTTGTAGTGATATTTTTAACGGAAGTCACTTCCAATACTGCCACGGCAACATTAATCCTGCCGGTACTGGGTGCGCTGGCCGTGGCTGTCGGTGTGGATCCCTTGTCTTTGATGGTGCCTGCCGCGGTAGCGGCGTCTTATGCCTTTATGTTACCGGTTGCTACACCACCCAATGCAATCGTGTTCAGTAGTCGTTACGTGACGATTCCACAAATGGCGCGTGCCGGCTTTTATATGAACCTGGTCGCCGCGCTGGTGATTACTTTGTTTGTGATCGTTGTTTTGCCCTTTATTGATTACTATTAATGTGAATAACAGGTAGCAAACCCCAATTAAATATTGGCTAATGTTGGGTTCAGAGAACAATGGTTGCTAATATTAGTGAATATTGTTCTCTAACCTGATTATTGCGACTGAACTTTAAAATCGTATAGCATGCAAATCTGGCTAAAGGTATCACAGTCCTTTTTGCTTTGTGGCAGGAGGTTAGCACTATGGATTCACAGAATGACAAGTTAGATCGTGTGGTCGCCGAAGCAAGACGCGCCCGTGAATTGCGTGAGCAAGGCTATCGTGAGCAGGCGCTGAAAATGTATCCCCCGGTTTGTGGTCGCTGTGGACGAGAATTCAATCGTAATAATCTTCATGAGCTGACAGTGCATCACCGCGATCACAATCACGATAATAACCCGCCCGATGGCAGTAATTGGGAGTTGTTATGTTTATATTGTCATGACAACGAACATCAACGGCAGCTGGATGCGCAGCAGGGGGTTAGTGTGAGTGATAGTGCGAACAGTGCGCATGCGACATATAATCCATTTTCTGATCTCAAAGACATGTTGGATAACAAGAAAAAATAATTAAAGAACAATAAGGGGAGACGGGAGTGCCCCCCATCGATTTCCCTGTCATTCTGCGATATACCTGGTTGTATGTGAGTAGCTACAATTAATAAAGCAAGTCCGATCCGTTTGTTTTCTGTTTATGCCAAATCATCTGCAAACCGCCTGGAGTTACCCTATAAATCTTCTATAAATAATATATAAGTAGTTGAAACAACCCCGGTCAGGTCTCTGGCGATTTGCCAAGGAGGATACCATGCAACTCGATATGCACTATTACGGCACTTATGCCATGGCCCGCGCAGCAGGAATGGCGGTAAAGCATGCAAAGGTGGTGGCTTATGCAGCACAATACACCGATGATTCTACCCAGAATGACAGTGAACCACATGAAGATGGCGGGATGTTTCAAACCATTGCCACAGCGCATACTGGATCGGAGGCAATAGTCAATTCAGCATTAAACCATCAGGAGCAGCGCTGTGTTTGGGTACCCTTTCACTTTTATCCGGGAGGTGAAGGCCATTCGCTGTCGGAAAAATTAATTTGTGTTAAAGATGGCCCGCTTGCTCAGGAAATGGTCAAAAATCATATTCGCCATGCAGTATCGGTTAAAGACCAGTACGGTCTGGCATTGATGGGAATTACAGCCCATGTTTACGCGGATACTTTTTCCCACTACGGTTTTTCGGGTGTGAGTTCAAGGCATAATAAAGTGCACGGGGAATCGTTCGAGCTGGATGTTAAGAGCCAGGAAATGCGCGCTTATATTTTAAAAAAATATTCCCGATTTTTAGTTAAATATGCCCCCAGACTGCTTGTCAAAAACTATCGAAGATTAGTGAGTAACCTTGGTGAAGACACAACCGGCGCGCTCGGCCACGGTGCAGTCGGCACCTACCCGGACCGACCTTTTCTGCGCTGGCGATTCAATTTTGAAGTCAACGGGGATTCAGGCTGGCGCGATAATCCTGCGACCTTCCTCGAAGGCTGCGAAAAACTACATAACGTCTTTAGTGACTTTGCCATTCAGGCAGAAATATCCAACGGTGCCGTTCAATTCGATACGATCAAATCAAAAGTGGAAGACATCATTCGCCTGGAAGCGGCCAAGGAAGGGCGTATCGGAGCCTGGAAAACCGCAATCTTGAGTAACAGTCTGTTCCCGTGCGAAGCCGAAGAAGCACTGGATTATTCAGAAAGAGACTGGGAACAGCAAAAAGGTGGCTTTGATGATCTCGGCAATTCACAAG
>NZ_CDLKIE010000055.1:0-15966 GCF_975902315.1 Kaarinaea lacus
ATGGTCGTCATTGCCTCGGTCTGGTCGATAATCAGGTAACCGCCGGACTTGAGCTCAACTTTACGATTCAGGGCCTTCTGGATTTCATCATCTATGTTGTACAAATCAAAAATGGGGCGCTCTCCGGGGTAATACTCAACCTTTTGCGCCAGTTCCGGAATAAACTTGTCGGCAAATTTGACCACCTTTTCAAAGTTTGTTTTCGAGTCAATGCGTATTTTTTCTATATCTGCACCACTACCCACCTGATCGCGCATCGTACGCATCACCAGCCGTAAATCTTCGTGAATCAGCGCACCGGGCGGTTCGCTTTTAATGCGCTCCTGTATTTCTGCCCATAGCGTATGAAGAAAGCGTAAATCAGCGGCAATTTCTGCTTCGCTTACACCTTCCGCTACGGTTCTCACAATGTATCCGCTGGGCTGAAATTCTTCGCCAAGACTACTGACTAAATCCTTCAAGCGTTGACGCTCATCCTCGCTTTCTATTTTTTGTGAAATCCCAATATGTTCGATTTCAGGCACTAATACCAGGTAACGAGCCGCTATCGATAGCTGTGTTGTCAGCCGTGCGCCTTTACTGCCCAACGGATCCTTTACGACCTGTACCGCGACTGTTTGGCCCTGGTACAGTAGCTTTGAAATGTCGTCAGTCGTTTTTCCGTTAATACCATTCTTGCCGCCATTTTTACCGCCATCGTTATCAGCCTGTAGGATATCTGATGCATGAAGAAATGCTGTACGTTCCAGTCCGATATCTATAAATGCCGCTTGCATACCGGGTAGAACCCGCGAAACTTTTCCTTTATATATATTGCCCACCAAACCCAGGCGACTGGCTCGTTCTATAAAAACCTCGGTCAATACGCCATTTTCGACCATTGCTACCCGTGTATCGCGTGGCGTTACATTTATCAGTATTTCTTCACTCATTCATAATGTCTCAAATTCAGGTATGGACCTCTATACATCAAACAATTGGATTCCAAATTTCGTAATCAGTTCTGAAAACTCAAACAGGGGCAAACCCATCACCCCTGAATAACTTCCTTCAATTTTTTCGATAAATGCGGCAGCCTTACCCTGTATGGCGTAACCACCGGCTTTTCCCACTGGCTCACCCGTCTGCCAATACTGTTTACATTCCCGGTCTGTTACAACACGAAATGTGACCAGGCTGGTACTAACGCGCACTTGTTGAACAATTGGCGCGTCATTCACGCCCCCATCAGGACCAACCATGGCTACGCCCGTGACGACTTGATGGGTTTTACCCGAATAGCGTTTTAATAAATCGATGCCCTGTTGTTGACTCGAGGGCTTACCTACAATTTGCTGGTCCAGGACAATACATGTATCGGCACCAAGCACCGGAATGCCTCGTTCAGCAACAGATTGCCACCCGGCTTGCGCTTTTTCGCAGGCCAGACGCGCAACAAAATCAGCCGGCACTTCCCCGGCATGTGGTCGTTCATCGACTTCAACGCTAATCGCCTGGTAAGCAATACCCATTTGCTCAATTAATGTTCGGCGTCGAGGTGACTGGGAGGCTAAATAGATCTGCGGGCCGATCATTTAATTATTATATATATTATGCACTTAAATAGTACAGAATTAGACAATATCGACAGCAATAATTAATTGTAAAGCTTATCGATGATAGGGATGACCCTTGAGAATACTCCAGGCACGATAAATCTGCTCAGCAATGATAATTCTGACCAGCGGGTGGGGAAAAGTAAGTTTCGACAGGGATAAACTTGCATCAGCCCGTGTTTTGCATTGTTCGGACAATCCATCGGGGCCACCGATTAACAGGGCAACATCCCTGCCATCGGCTAACCATAGATCCATCTGATCAGCCAGTTTTTCAGTGCTCCACTGCTGGCCTGTGGAATCCAGTGCGTAGACAAGTGAATTGGAAGGGATGGCTGCCAGCAATCGTTCACCTTCCTCTCTAATGATGCGTTGTACATCGGTATTTTTAGTGCGTTTACTCGCGGGAATTTCAATGAGCCGCAGTCGGCATTCATGCGGCAAGCGTTTGGCAAATTCATCGTAGGCCTGTTTCACCCAGGCATCCATTCGCTGGCCGATCGCGATAAGATAAATTTGCATAGCGGATTCTAGTAGGACTTCATAGAAATAACAGGCGCATCAGCTTCCACTTTCACTACTACTAACTTCATCGGTAGCCCATAGTTTTTCCAGATGATAAAAATCCCGCACCTCTGGTTGCATCATATGGACCACAACATCACCCAAATCAACCAGTATCCATTCGCCTTCTTTTTCGCCCTCGACACCTAGTGGACGCACACCATGCTGCTTTGCTTTTTCAACAACTCGTTCTGATTGCGACTTTATTTGCCTGGCTGAAGTACCGCTGGAAATCACCATAATATCAGTCACACTTGTTTTACCACGTACATCGATGACATGAATATCCTGTGCTTTCATATCTTCCAACGCATCTATAACTACTTTTAGCAACTCTTCAGTATTCATTAACTCCTCTCAATATTTTGATATAACTGCTTGCTGCGAATAATCTGTAATACGCTTGCAGGTACATAGTCTTTAACCGATTGTCCCCGGGCGATACGCTGCCTGATCATTGAAGACGATATGTCAATATCTGTGACTTTTTGCGTAAGCACGTAACCCGCCGGCTTTTCATGTAGCTGCTCGCTGTTCGTCACCATGTGCCTTTTCAGCATTCTTTTCAAGTCATCCGACACTTGCTGCTGTAAAGTTTCAACAGGCCATCCCGGACGAAACGCGACAATGATATGCGCAAGCCCAATCAGGTTTGTCCAATGATGCCAGGTGTCCAGATGAATAAACGCATCCGCCCCAACACAGAGACATAAGGATACATCCCCTTCTTCATCGCGTATTGACTGTAATGTATCCACCATATAGGAAGGGCCTGCGCGTTGCAGCTCACGATCATCTACTAGCAGTTCATCATAATGAACAATGGCGGCGTTCAACATCGCCAGTCGAATTTCCGGATCAATATCAGGTTCATCACGATGAGGCGGTATTCCACATGGAACTAGCAACATGGTATCCATTGCCAATGCTTTTTTGATCTCCAGGGCGGTTCGCAAATGACCCAAGTGTACCGGATTGAATGTACCACCAAAGATTCCAATAATCCGCAAGACTTACTCCTGGCAATCAGAGGAATCAATGGCAAACATGTTATTGTCGAATATGGCCGTCACCTATTACGATGTATTTTTGTGAGGTCAGACCTTCCAGCCCGACCGGGCCACGCGCATGAATTTTATCAGTACTGATACCAATCTCTGCACCAAGGCCATACTCAAAACCATCGGCAAACCGTGTTGAAGCATTGACCATCACCGAACTGGAATCCACTTCAGACAAAAAACGCCGAGCGGCAGAAAGGTCTTCAGTAACAATTGATTCGGTGTGCCCGGAGCTATGTTCATGCAAATGATCCAGCGCTTCGTCAAAACCCGCAACGACACGAATGGACAAAATTGGCGCGAGATACTCGGTATCCCAGTCTTCTTCTGATGCAGCACTAATGTCTTTGAGGATGGATTGAGTTATTTCACAACCTCTTAATTCCACACCTTCCTTGCGGTACTGTTCAGCCAGTTCTGGCAATATGTCATTGGCAACCGAAGCATCCACCAACAATGTTTCCATAGCATTACAAACACCATAGCGATGAGTCTTGGCATTAAAAGCAATATTAATAGCTTTAGTGCGATCGGCTTTTTCGTGAATATAAACATGGCAGATACCATGCAGATGTTTAATGACAGGTACCGTCGCTTCAGCACTTACCCGTTCAATCAAACCCTTTCCGCCGCGGGGCACTATGACGTCCACATACTGAGGCATAGTAATCAGTTCCCCCACTGCAGCGCGATCAGTTACTTCTATGACCTGAATCGTTGTTGACGGTAATCCTGCTTTCGCCAGTCCTGCATGAATGCACGTCGCAATCGCATTATTCGAATGCGCCGCCTCGGATCCACCCCGCAGAATTGCTGCATTTCCCGCTTTTAAACATAATCCTGCGGCATCAGCAGTTACATTAGGGCGTGACTCGTAGATAATACCAATGACACCCAGAGGCACCCGCATACGACCCACCTGGATGCCAGATGGGCGATAGTTAAGATCAGTGATTTCTCCTACCGGATCAGCCAGTGCGGCTATTTGACGTAAGCCTTCTGCCATACCCTCAATGCGTTCTTCATTTAACGCCAAACGATCCAGTAGTGCATCATCCAAGCCGTTGGCTTTTCCTGCTTCCAGGTCTTTATTGTTCTCTTCCATTAAACGGGATTGCGACGCCATAATGCTGTCCGCGATCGCCAGCAGAGCAGTATTCTTGGTACCGGTATTTGCCCTGGCCAGTTCACGCGATGCTGCACGTGCACTTTTACCCAACCCGATCATATAATTTTGAATGTTCATTGGCTTTCTCTAATCCGTCAATCCGTCGTTAAAATATTCCAGCTGTTTAATGTTACAGATCCCTAGTTATGCGACCACTATATATAGGTCAACAATAATTAATCACACTGCGCTTTTCTCAAATAAACGTACGCCAGCCATATCTAGTGCTAATTGTAACAATTCATCCCACACATTGCCCGCTGACAAGCCCTTGATTATTCGATCAATTCTATTTGCGTGCTGCAGCATATCCTGCCAGGATGCAAGCGAGTGTCGTTTTAAGCCCGCAGTAACCGCAGGTTTACGTTTTGGCCAGACTCCCGCCTGTGTCACGACTTGCTCGGCACGCACTCCCTGACTGACTTTCATTGCCAGTGTATACATGGTTCGTATTTCACGTGCCAGCGCCCAGGTTAACAGAACGGGTTCAACGCCTTCTGCCCGCAAACCATCGATCATGCGCATCACGCGTTTACCATCTCCGGATAAAGCCACGTCCACCAGACTATAAACATCGTATCTGGCACTGTCCGATACTGAATCAAGAACCGCTTGCTCATTAATTTCGCTAGCACCGAATAGCAAATACAGTTTATCAATCTCCTGTGCAGCGGCCAGCATATTACCTTCGACACGATCAACGATCAGATGCACTGCCGTTGGACTCATCTTCATACCTTTGGCGCGCAGCCGTTGCATAATCCATCCCGCTAACTGCCGGGTTTCCACCGGCCATACTGCGACAAATACACCGATTTTTTCCAGATGCGAAAACCATTTGCTGCGCTGGGACTGTTTATCCAGCTTGCCAGTGGATAATATCAGGACAGTGTCTGGGGAAGGATTCTGCGCATACTCAACCAGGGCTTTGGCACCCTTGTCCCCTGGTTTTCCACCCGGCATTCGCAGCTCAATAAGCTGGCGATCGGCGAACAACGATAAACTATTACTGACTGCCAGAAAACTATCCCAATCGAAGCCTCGCTCTACGTGCAACACATGACGTTCAGTAAAACCCTGCTGCCTGGCTGCGGCACGAATAACATCACAGGCTTCACCAAGCTGTAAGGGCTCATCACCCGCTACGATGTAAACAGGTGACAACTGCTGTGCCAAATGAGTCTGTAAATCAGAATGATTAACCTTCATGTCTCTCAGCTACTTTTTGCGGTCTGGCCTGTTGATACTTTTTGCAGGCGGCGCAGCACCTGTTCAGCGGCAGCACGCACCATATCCTGCTGCAGTCGGGTCTCCTCTGAAGTTTTTCCCAGCACTGCTGTTTCGTCAAAACGCAGCCCTCTTCGTATCGTGAGATTCTGATTGGAGATAGAAGCTTCCTGATTGTCCTTATTGTGAATCGCGTAATTAACTATATAAATGAGTTCAAATTCCTGGACCTGCCCTTCAGGGCTAACAGTCATTACACGACGCTGATGACGCTCTGCATCAATTACGATAACCAATTTCGCATCATCAACGTTATCCAGCAATCTAATATCCTGTCGGCGCAATTGAATTCTTAATTCTGTTGCGATCTGGGATGTTGTAGTGACATCATCAATTGCCAGTTGATGTATTTCCGGCGGCAGATCAACACTTCCCCGCAAATGGAAACCACAAGATTGCAAAACTAAAAGCAAAGCCGCACCGACAAGCAATCGTGCAACGGTTGTTATAAAAGAATTATGCATTTTGAAAATCAGCCATTGCTATTTCACAACAATATTAATCAAGCGGCCTGGCACCACAATAATTTTTTTCACTTCCTTACCTTCTATGTGGCGCTGAACATTATCATCCTGCGTCGCAATGTCTTCGATCTGTTGTTTATTGGCTGCGGCCGGAACGAATACCTTGCCACGCAGCTTGCCATTCACTTGCACCACCAGCTCAACAGAGTCTTTAACTAATGCCTCTGCATCGGGTTCAGGCCAGCCGGCATCGAGTACATCCGTTGTTTTTCCTACACCCTGCCACAAGGTATGGGTAATGTGAGGAACTATAGGAGACAGTAAACGCAACAGAATATCGATCGCCTCGGCATAGACGGCCTGCCCGCCTTCACCCCCAGCCTGGCTACGAAGCGCTTCCGTGACAGGCTGAAGGTTATTGACCATTTTCATGGTCGCTGCGATTACAGTATTAAATTGATATTTACTCACATCACGGTTTGCCTGCTCCAGCAAGCCATGAATATCAGCGCGAACATCTTTTAATTCACTATCCAACGTATCCCACGAGAACTGTTCCAGCCTGTTGTTACCAAGCCATTCCGTCAATACAGGCTGTTTATCGGTATCGGCTACCATGCGCCAAAGTCGTTTCAAAAACCGGAACGCGCCTTCCACTGCATCGTCATTCCACTCCAGTGACTGCTCCGGTGGTGAAGCAAACATGGTAAACAGGCGCACAGTATCGGCGCCATAATCATCGATCAAGGCCTGTGGATCGACGGTATTACCTTTGGACTTTGACATCTTGGCGCCATCTTTTAGCACCATACCTTGCGTCAATAAATTCTGGAAGGGTTCATTGCTATTTAACAAACCCGCATCTCTCATTAACTTGTTATAAAATCGCGCATATAACAAATGTAAAATAGCATGCTCAATACCACCGATATATTGATCTACAGGAAGCCAGTACCTGGCTCGATCGTCCAGCATGGATTCATCATTGTCCTTGCATGCATAACGTGCGTAATACCATGAGGACTCCATGAAAGTATCAAAAGTATCAGTTTCCCGCTCAGCTTTCCCACCACACTTGGGGCATGTGGTTTGATAAAACGCTGGCATTTTCTTTATAGGCGAACCTACACCTTCCATTGACACATTTTCGGGTAACACGACCGGCAGGTCACTTTCAGGTACAGGTAACGCACCGCAACTATCACAGTTGATAATAGGAATAGGAGCACCCCAGTAGCGCTGGCGCGATACTCCCCAGTCACGCAAGCGGTAATTAACCTTTACCTGGCCCCTGTCGGCTGCTTCCAGTTTTGCTGCTATCGCATCGAATGAATCCTGAAAATCCAGTCCATCAAATTCACCACTCTCGAATAGGATACCCTTCTCGATGAAAGCACCCTGCGTCAGGTCAACGGTGCTTCCATCTGCAGGTTTTATGACTTGCTTAACAGGCAAATTGTATTTTTTAGCAAATTCCCAGTCGCGTTGATCATGGGCAGGTACTGCCATAACGGCCCCTTCGCCGTAGGACATTAAGACAAAGTTGGCAACAAAAACGGGGACAGTATCTTGCGTTAAGGGGTGAATAGCCGTCAATCCTGTATCAACCCCTTTCTTCTCCATGGTCTCCAGGTCAGCCTCAGATGTACCGCCATGACGACACTCGTCAATAAAAGCCTGTAATTCAGCATTGTTTTTTGCCGCCATCGTCGCCAATGGATGTTCTGGCGCGACAGCAACATAGCTCACACCCATTAACGTATCCGGTCGGGTGGTAAATACTTTTAATCTGCTATTTAGCTCCTGCGTAGCGCTTTCGATACTGCTCTCGATGCCAAAAATAATCTCGACACCTCTGGATTTCCCAATCCAGTTACGTTGCATGGTTTTTACCTGCTCGGGCCAGCCCGGCAAATTGTCCAGTTCGGTTAATAGCTCGTCAGCGTACTGGGTAATTTTCATAAACCATTGCGGTATTTCTTTGCGCTCGACTTCAGTGTCACAGCGCCAGCATTTGCCTTCTATGACCTGCTCGTTGGCCAGAACAGTCATATCATTGGGACACCAGTTGACGGGGGCAGTTTTTTTATAAACCAGACCTTTTTCAAACAATCGGGTAAATAACCACTGTTCCCAGCGATAATATTTTGGATGACAGGTTGCGAGTTCGCGCCCCCAGTCGTAACCGAAACCAAGGCGTTTCAATTGCCCGCGCATATAGTCAATGTTTTCGTAAGTCCATTTAGCGGGTGGCACGTTGTTTTTAATGGCGGCATTTTCTGCAGGCATACCGAAAGCATCCCAACCCATGGGCTGTAAAACATTTTTTCCTTTCATGCGTTGATAACGCGCAATCACGTCACCAATGGTGTAGTTACGAACATGCCCCATGTGAAGCCGGCCACTGGGATAGGGAAACATTGAAAGGCAATAAAACTTTTCTTTGCTGCTGTCATGATCCGTGGCTCGAAAAGTACCATTGTCTTCCCAATAGGATTGCGCCTGAGATTCAATGTCGCCGGGGTAATATTGTTGCTTTAATGCCATAATTTTCTCAAAAGCCTCTTAAAAGATACTTTTCTATTTCGTTTTAATCCGTATGAATTTTCAACTGCGTATAAAACAGTAAGAATAACGCAGTACATTACTAACCCACAACAATTGTGCCCCACAACAATTGCGCCCCACAACAACTGCGGAAATCATCCTGTGCATGCGTGAACTAATAATTGCCAGCCTATTGTACAGAATATTGCGTTTGAATAGTGGGACACAAAACGGGTTTACGCTGTACGGAAAAAGACAGCTGCTACTGGAAATTCCTGGCTTGAGAGGCTAGTTGTTATCAGTTGCCAGGCAAGTAGACTATTTATACATTAACCTTATACTTAAAAAGCGACGTCACAATCTGTTTTCGGGGTCCCAGGGAGTCTCCAGGATTGATCTTATCCTTCAATATCAATAAGTTATATATTAGTCTTTTCGATGCGTCATTTCGTATCGCCATGCGACGAACATCATAATGACGATCAGGAGCAATACCGCGTAATTGCCCATGATACTGTACGGCGTACTCCCTTGCATGGGCTGAAATTCAACGGTTAAAACATCCTGTTTAAATTGCGGGGATGTAGCCAGTATGTTGGCCTTATGATCAATAACCGCTGAAATACCATTGTTCGTCGCCCGCAACATGGGACGCGCAGTTTCCAGGGCACGCACCTGAGCTTTTTGTAAATGTTGATGCGGCGCCAATGAATCACCAAACCAGGCATCGTTACTGATATTTATTAAAAAATTTGCTTCTGGCAATCCGTTTATAACCTCTTCGCCGAACGCATCTTCATAACAAATCGAAACTGATCCTTTTAATCCCGACATACTAACCACGGGCTGGTGTTTTTCACTATGACTGAAGTTCGCCATAGGTATTTTCATAAAAGCTAAAAAGTCACCCAACAACCATTTCAAAGGAACATACTCGCCAAACGGCACCAGATGATACTTATGGTAAAACTGGATATCACTATTATTTAATACTACCGCGCTATTGTAGTATTCCCTTTTCCCATTGGTAAACTTAATAGAAGGCAATCCGATCAACATACTTGTTTGGTTTTCATATGCTTCCCTGGCCAGTTTATTTAGAAAATCTTCTGCTTGATGATAGTAAGCTGGCAATGAAGTTTCCGGCCAAATAATAATGTCGCTATCCCAGTTTTCCCTGGTCAATCGAGTATACAGGTCTATTGTCGGCTGTCGCTGTTGAGGAATCCATTTTAACTCCTGGGGTATATTGCCTTGAATCATACTCACTGTAACAGGATCGCCATAAGGCTCAGACCACTCAACCAGCATTAACAGTCCGCCAAGCGTCAGTAAACTCACCAGCAATAAACCAATATTGGCAAGTTTTTTTTCTTGCGCATAAATGAGCATAACCAGACAACCAGAACATACTGCAACAGCCAGTGAAACCCCATAGACTCCAACAATCGGCAGCAGTCCTGAAAGCGGCGATAAAACCTGGCTATAACCAGTGTCAATCCAGGGGAAGCCTGTAAACAACCAACCTCTCACCCACTCCAGCAACACCAGCAACGAAGGGTAAACCAGTAACAGTCTTACACGAGATGAAGCGTTGGAGAAAAACTTCTTACCCAGGTAAACAATACCTGCCATATATAATGACAAAAACAACACCAATAAAACTGTGAGCGCTACAGACAAGGGCAAACTCATACCCCCAAAGCGCACCATACTAATCGAAACCCAGGACACGCCTAAACCAAAGTAACCCAAACCAAATATATAGCCACGTAAGAACACCCGCCCCAGGTTGTCGGTGTTATCACAGATATAGAACAACGCCGCTATGGAAATAAAAATAATGGGGAATAAATTAAAGGGAGCGAAAGACAATGGCACGATCGCACCAAAAATGAGCGCAGCAACTTCGCCACGCCAGTTTTTCAATAACAGGGGTAGTTTTTTCTTCACATTATTATTAATTGAAAATTAAGATAGAAACAGATTCTTTTTCTACTCTACACAATAATTATGACAAATTTTGTTCTGCGACATCAGTCGACTGATCATCTTTATCTTCATCAATCAGCGTGATTTGCAAAAGGTATATGCGCCGACTGTCTGCCCGCAACACCTTAAAACGAAAACCATCAATTGTAGTAACTTCGCCTCTTTTAGGCATACGACCAAAACTTTGTATTAATAATCCACCGATAGTATCAAATTCACTTTCTGGAAAATTCACAGCGAACTGTTCGTTAAACTCTTCAATAGGTGTTAGCGCCTTAACGGTGTAGCGTGTATCGGAATGCTTAATGATGAACATATCCTCCTCGATATCGTGCTCATCTTCTATATCGCCCACGATTTGCTCCAACACGTCTTCGATGGTTACCAGTCCTGCAATACCACCATACTCATCAACAACTATTGCCATATGATTACGGTTAGCCCGAAAATCACGCAATAAAACATTCAATCGCTTGCTCTCCGGTATAAACACCGCAGGCCGCAACAAATCCCGTATACTGAGAGATTGCTGCTCTTTCTGGGCAAAATAGGGCAATAAATCTTTAGCCAGCAAAATCCCCAGCACTTCATCGCGATTGTCGCCGATTACCGGAAACCTT
This sequence comes from Kaarinaea lacus, assembly GCF_975902315.1. Lineage (NCBI taxonomy): Bacteria > Bacillati > Cyanobacteriota > Cyanophyceae > Nostocales > Nodulariaceae > Kaarinaea > Kaarinaea lacus. The sequence continues at coordinate 11,299 of NZ_CDLKIE010000055.1, forward strand.
GAGTGTGCTGATTCTACGATAAGTGGTAAAAACTGCTCTGTAGGATCTTCAATATTGATGACGACCATTTGTGTGCGAGGAATCATAACATCACGCACTTGCATTTCTGATACTTCCAATACACCCTCAATCATTGAAAGCGCGTCGAAGTCCAGCAAATTGCGCTGTTGCGCATCACGTAAAAGACGGGTTAGTTCGATCCGGTCTTTTGGCTCACGCGTTAAAGCGTGACTAAGAATCTCAAACCAGTTGCGTTGCTGCCCGCCTTCCCTGGAGGCAGCGCGTCTAGATCGGCCTTCGTTCATGGTGTGATAATTTCTCCATATGGATTGGAAAATCCCAATTTTGATAAAATGTTAATCTCTAATAATTCCATTTTTTCTGCATCAGCATGGTCAATATGATCATACCCTAACAGATGCAGTGTGCCATGCACGACCATGTGCGCCCAGTGTTGCTGTAATGATTTGCCTTGTTGTTGCGCCTCTTCATTGACGACTTCCGCGCAAACAACGACATCACCGATGAGTGATAATTCAACACCCGGCATCATCTCGTAGGGAAACGATAACACATTGGTTGTTTTGTTAATGTTACGGTATTTTGCATTTAATGCGGTTATTTCCTGCTTATTGACCACACACAAACTAACCTGCATTTCTTTATCCTTATTGATTTCCGCTAATACAGCTTCAATCCAGGATGTAACCAGTTGTTCATCCGGTATAAAAATATCCGCCGGAATATCAGATGCGACCTGATAGTCGACTTCAACCACTGCACTCAATCTTTACCATTCCCTTTTTTAACAGAACGATTGTCGGATGTTTCGTGCTTTTCATAAGCAGTAACAATTTTCTGGACCAGGGGGTGACGCACTACATCTTTGGCCTGAAAAAATGTGAAACTGATACCATCAACACTGTTTAGAACGTCGATACCGTGCCGTAAGCCAGATTGCGTGCCACGCGGTAAATCAATTTGTGTAACATCACCAGTAATAACCGCAGTTGAGCCAAAACCGATTCGAGTCAGAAACATCTTCATCTGCTCCTTCGTGGTATTTTGCGCTTCATCCAGGATAATAAAAGATTCATTCAGGGTGCGGCCACGCATATATGCTAACGGAGCGATTTCTATTACATCCCGCTCAATTAGCTTTGCTACGCGTTCAAAACCGAGCATTTCATATAAAGCGTCATATAGCGGTCTTAAATAAGGATCAACTTTTTGTGCAAGATCACCTGGTAAAAAACCCAGGCGCTCACCTGCCTCCACGGCTGGCCTTACAAGGATCAGGCGACGTACCTTTTCTTTTTCCAGAGCCTCTACTGCACAAGCCACTGCCAGATAGGTTTTTCCTGTACCCGCCGGCCCCACGCCAAAATTGATATCGTGGGTGAGCACGTTTTCCATGTAGCGTTGCTGGTTGTGCCCTCGCCCTTTCACCTTGCCCTTGCGGGTTGTGATTATCACTTCATGGACTGATTCCTGTTGCTGCGATTGCTCGAGTTTTGCATCAACTCCCGCCTCCTGCAAAAACAGGTGAACACGTCCTGCGGTTAATTGCGACATCTCGGTTTCTGCATATAATTCACGGAGAACTTCGCCGGCAGCTATCACCGATGTTTGATCCCCGATGACATTGAAAGTGTTGCCACGATTATTAATTTCCACACCGAGTCGGCTTTCAATCTGGCGCAGATGACCATCGAACTGGCCGCATAGATTAGCCAATCGTTCATTATCGGTTGGTTCCAGGGTGAAACTGTGGGCTTGTGCTTGGTTACTCAAAACGTATCACGACTCACGCGTATTGAACAACTTCACTGGTTTGAGGATCATTTTTATCCATTATAACGACTTCTCCCCTCAGTGAGTTTGGTAGCGCTTCAGTAATGCGCACATTTACAAACTCGCCAATCAAACGAGGGTGGCCTTTGAAATTTACGACACGGTTATTTTCGGTGCGCCCTGCGAGCTGGCTGCTATCTTTTTTCGATGGTCGTTCTACCAATACCTTTACAATGGTGCCGACCATGGATTCACTAATCGCCTGCGCCATCTCATTGATGCGGGACTGCAATATTGCTAACCGTTCTTTTTTAACTTTCATCGGCACATCATCAATAAAATTAGCTGCCGGTGTACCCGGTCGTGCACTATAAATGAAACTAAAAGAATGGTCGAATCCAATATCTTCAATTAACTTCATGGTGTCCTGAAAATCCTGCTCGGTCTCACCAGGGAATCCAATAATAAAATCCGACGACAAACTGATGTCAGGCCTTGCTTCGCGCAATTTGCGTATTTTGGCCTTGTATTCCAAAGCTGTATGCCCACGTTTCATCATTGACAAAATCCTGTCGGAACCACTCTGAACGGGCAAATGGACATGGCTCACCAGTTCCGGTACTTCAGCAAACGTCTGGATAAGAGAATCCGAAAATTCGACAGGATGCGAGGTAGTAAATCTAATGCGTTTTATTCCGTCTATAGCGGCGGTATAGCGTATTAACAGTGCAAGGTCAGCCATGTCACCATCATGCATGATACCCTGATAAGCATTAACGTTCTGTCCCAGCAAATTCACTTCTTTCACACCTTGCTCGGCAAGCATCGCAACTTCACTGATAACATCATCAAACGGACGACTGATTTCTTCACCACGCGTATAAGGTACTACGCAAAAAGTACAATACTTGCTACAACCCTCCATGATAGACACGAACGCGCCAGGTCCTTCCGCTCTTGGTTCCGGAAGGTTGTCAAACTTTTCAATCTCGGGAAATGAAACATCAACTACAGCGACATGACGCTGCTGTTGCTCGGATAACATCTGGGGTAAACGATGCAGAGTTTGCGGACCATAAACCAGGTCAACATAAGGTGCACGGGCTCGAATAGCCTCTCCTTCCTGGCTTGCAACACAACCGCCCACACCAATGACGATAGCGGGATTTGCCTGTTTCATTTCCCGCCAGCGACCAAGTTGTGAAAACACCTTCTCCTGAGCTTTTTCTCGAATGGAACAGGTATTAAGCAGCAAAACGTCGGCTTGTTGTTCATCAGCCGCCAACTCCAGCCCATGGCTTTCCTTGAGTAATTCCGCCGTTTTGGCAGAATCATACTCATTCATCTGGCAACCGAATGTCTTAATAAATAACTTTCGTGGCATAAATGTCTGGTAACGTCTCTATTTCCAAGAATAGCATATTAATCTTGCCGCTTCTCAGGATGAAGATCACACTTTTATGATGAATAGCTGTCAACTTGCTGTAATTTAATGACTTTTTTTCAATACCAACAAAGAAACTCAGCAAGATACAGGGCGAGGAAGTCTACCGCAAAATACAACAAATAACCACTTGGAGGGAATTTTCCCCCGGTAATTCAGGGCTTTCGGCCATGATCTCCCGGGGGATAGATCTGGATTACTCGTAGGGTGACTCAGATGCGATCTTGTGAATACTGAGGTCAGCGCCACGGTGCTCGTCTTCCTGGCTTAACCGAATACCCGCTATGGCCTTAATGGTGCCGTAAACGAGAAATCCTCCGGCAAGAGCAATAATAATACCCAACAGCGTACCCATGAGCTGGGCCATGAATGTCACACCACCCATACCTCCCAGAGCTTCCAGTCCGAATATACCGCAGGCGATTCCACCCCAGGCACCACACAAACCGTGCAGTGGCCATACGCCCAGCACATCATCAATCTTCCATTTATTCTGGCAAAGAGTAAATGTCCAGACAAACACGGCACCGGCAACTGCGCCTGTGACAAGAGCGCCTACTGGATGCATGACATCGGAACCGGCACATACAGCGACCAGGCCTGCCAATGGTCCGTTATGCACGAAACCCGGGTCATTCTTACCAACGACTAATGCGGCCAGTACACCACCGACCATGGCCATCAGCGAATTTAACGCTACCAGACCACTCACAGCTGCCACCGTTTGAGCAGACATAACATTAAATCCAAACCAGCCCACCGTTAACACCCAGGCACCCAGGGCAAGAAATGGAATACTGGAAGGTGGGTGTGATGACGCAACAGAGCCATCTTTATTATAACGGCCCATGCGAGCCCCCAGAAGAAGCACTGCTGCTAATGCCAACCAACCACCCATAGCATGCACCACGATGGATCCGGCAAAATCATGAAACTGCGCACCAGACACAGATTCAATCCAGGCCTGAATGCCAAAATTACCATTCCAGATTATGCCTTCAAACAGCGGGTAAACAATTGACACCAGTAAGAAACTGGCCATTAACTGAGGATAAAATCTGGCGCGTTCTGCAATGCCGCCGGAAATGATCGCTGGAATAGCCGCTGCGAAGGTTAACAGGAAGAAAAATTTCACCAACTCATAACCGTTTTTGGTACTCAACGCAGCCGCGCCATCCATGAAGCTAACGCCATAAGCCACCATAAAGCCAATGAAAAAGTAGCCAATAGTCGAAATGGAAAAATCAGAAATAATTTTTACCAGGGCGTTTACCTGATTTTTCTTCCTGACAGTACCAACTTCTAGAAAGGCGAAGCCGGAATGCATTGCTAATACCATTATGGCCCCTAACAAAATAAACAGAACGTCACTACCGGATTGTAGAGCTTCCATGATCACTCCATTGTTTTATTAAAATTGGTTTTATTAA
>NZ_CDLKIE010000056.1:0-20198 GCF_975902315.1 Kaarinaea lacus
CAGAAAAACACCGGGTATTTGATGCATTTTTCCAGGGTGAAGCAAAGTCAACCGGACACATTAAGGGAACCGGCGTTGGGTTATCCATAGCCAAAGAGTTTATACAGGCCCACGGTGGTCAGATCGATGTGACGGACAACAAGCCCACGGGGGCTCATTTGTCCTTGCGGTTACCGCTACAATCTTATGACGAGGAACCTATAGTTGATGAAGACCGGTTACAGGTATTTTAACAAGGTCAATGTTGTCATCGTTTATCTGTTGCTGAGCGGATGCGGGACAACCGCGATGAACGCGCAGAGTTCAGATGACTCAGCAGGCGAACAGGCCGAAGGCCAGGCTACAGACGCGCAGTCTGCAAATACTGCAGCATCTATTGAAACACCCCTGGTCTCGGCAAACGACTCATTGTTGGCCATGTTGCGTTACTCGCGATTTATTAACGGATTATCCAAGGAGCAACTGGCCGAGGAGTACAAGCGAAATAATGATGCCTATTTTATTCGGCCCAATGATCGCAGTGGCTTGAAACGTGCAATGTTGCTTATGAAACCTGGCACCAAATTTTATGATATAAATGAGGCAAAACAGTTATTTACGGATATTGTTAACAGCAGTGACACTTCCGTGCCTGCATTCAAAGAGTATGCGGAATTCATGTTGGCGATCCTGGATTCGCAGCTGAAGGAGTATCAGCGCTATAATCGGCTGGAAGAGCAATTGGAGCAAGAGATAAAGAAACGCAAGCAGACGGAAGAAAAGCTAGAAGCACTGAAGTCTATTGAAGAAAGTATGATTCAGAGACGCAGCCAGTAATCTTCGAACTGGCTGCGAAGGTTGTAGAATATGGCAAATCCAAAAGTATTAGTTGTCGATGATGATCCCGGTATACTGCAATTAATATCCATACGTCTGGACGCAATGGGTTATGACGTTACCGCAGTAGAAAGCGCGGAAAAAGCACTTGCCTCGATGTCTGTTGTTCGGCCAGATATAGTCGTTACCGACCTGCGCATGGAAGGAATGGATGGACTGGGATTATTTGATGCTATCCACGAATCAAACCCTGCATTACCGGTAATTATCCTGACCGCCCATGGCACGATCCCAGAAGCCGTTGATGCCACCAAGCGCGGCGTGTTCAGTTTTTTATCCAAGCCGTTTGATGGCAAGGCCCTGGTGGAGCATATTAACAAGGCATTAGCATTGTCCGGAAAAATAGAGGATAACGTTGATGATGACGGTAGCTGGCGCAGTGCGATTATTACCCGCAGTCCAACAATGGAAGACATTCTTTCCCAGGCCAAGTTGATTGCCCAGGGAGATGTTAGTGTATTTCTAAATGGCGCCAGTGGTAGCGGTAAAGAGTTATTTGCTAACGCGATCCATAAAGCCAGCCCCCGCCGAGATAAACCTTTTGTTGCTATCAACTGTAGTGCTATCCCGGAAGCCCTGCTGGAATCAGAGTTATTCGGTCACCGTAAGGGTTCATTTACGGGCGCGATTAAAGACCATGAAGGTCTGTTTCTCGCAGCCGGTGGCGGCACCTTGTTTCTCGATGAGATTGGCGACATGCCGCTGGCCCTGCAAGCAAAATTATTGCGGGTGTTGCAGGAAAACATGGTCCGCCCTGTCGGCAGTACCGAAAGCGTACCAGTTGATGTGCGTGTGATTTCCGCGACGCATAAGGACCTGGAAGAGGCCATGGAAAAAGGGGAGTTCCGGGAGGACCTTTACTATCGGCTGAATGTTGTCTCTATTGATATTCCACTCTTGAGTGAGCGGCGCGAAGATATCCCGCTACTCACGCAACATTTCCTGAAAAACATTTGTGAAAAAACCAACAAACAAATTACCGCGTTTTCACCGGAAGCCATGGAGATGCTGGTTTCGGCGCCCTGGCCTGGAAACGTGCGGCAATTGTTGAATGTCGTTGAACAGGTCGTGGCATTGTCTACGACGCCGGTGGTACCGGCCACATTGGTAAGAAAGGCACTTAAGAGCCCGTCACCGGACATTCTCACTTATTCTGAGGCCAAGTTACGCTTTGAGCGCGACTATCTTTGTCATTTGCTGCAAATCACCTCAGGTAAGGTTAGCCAGGCTGCCAAACTGGCCAAACGTAACCGCACGGAATTTTATCGTTTATTGAATCGTCACAATATCGATCCGAATCTTTTCAAAAAGGCCAACTCCAAATGATTCGCTCGAGGGAAATATATTTATTAATTAGTAAGTTAAAAATTTTTTTCGAGTCTACCCCCAGCGAAGAAAAAAAGTGTAGCTATTTTTTGTACAGCCCCCGTTTATGTCGTGCCGCAGCGACACCGAAATAAACAATAAAAACAGAAAGTTAATTAATATCGCTATATAGTGTCGCTGGGTCACGACACATTCAAGCGATAATTTTTTGGTGAATCCGGGCGGCTTATCGTAACCTATTGTTTTATAAATAAAATAAAAGTTGGCACAACGGATGCAATAGTAACAATGCCTTTGCATGCATTTGCAACTAAACAGTAGCAAATGAGGGCTTTCGCCAAGGCAGCTTGCTTGAGAAACATTGGTCAAGCTACTCGAAAGAGTGGGACTCCGTAAAACTTGAACAATGTTTTGAATTTCTCGACTGAGTCGACGCCAAGTAAGCAGCATGAATTTTAACCACAACCAGTGACCCCACGGTTTCTTTCATGCTGGATTGAACGGTTGATGCAAGCCTTGGTTGAAGCAATCAATTGCAACACGTGAAGTTGTTTAATGCGATTGTGGCAACACTTTGCTTCTTTATTATGGATAGGAGAATATGCGCCGGTTCCCGTCATTTACCGGCGCTTTTTTTTTGCCCCTGGAAAATTCTCCCTGATCTGCCTACACGTTTCTCCCACCTATACTTAACTAAAAATATATGAGTTGCGAGTAATATTGTGCCAGTTATTGATAGGTAGCCCGGTAATCGCTTTGCTTATGACATTTCGCCTATAACCTGCAAGGAACTGAAAAGCGGAACTTAATATATTTTTATTTGCTCTGCATATATAGGGAATTGTTAATACTCTGAAGTAACTTTAATCCTCAGCGGCAAATAGTGCTGTTTTTGTAACCTGAAAAACTAACGCCTGTTTTCTATTTTTAACTTAGGGTTTGCCCTAGGTATTTCTATGCGTTTTCCTTCGGTACTATATGTGGCAACTATGCGGTATGCAGTTTAGACGCAATTTAAATTGCGTTTTAATTTGCTTTACTCTATTAGTTTAAGTTCCTGCTATCGGAAAAGGGCATTCTATAAGGGGGATTGTCAATTTTTGATAGCAATCACAGCAGTTAGTAACTCAGTAGTATTAACTATTAATGTTTCTTTCAGGTATTAAGCGGTACCTATACCTCTTAGAAAAATAAAATGATGCTTCGTGCATCGTGTAATTCCATAGACAACAATCATCAATTGGAGGAGAGGATATGAAACTAACCAAGAAACTGCTGCCAGCATTGTTGGCAACAGCATTGGTACCTGGTGTCTACGCTGTATCTGCACAAGCTGCAAAAGACGCGGGCCATGGACACGACTACCGTACTTTTCATAGCGATGGAAAAATCGACTATGGAAAAATTGAAGACTCTTATTCTTCTGAACTGGTTATGTATCTTGCAGGTAATCAGTTCATGGTGATGGAAGAATTAATCAAAGACTTCCAGAAGAAGAATCCTGATGTCAAAACCGTATATGTTGAAACGATCCCGCCTGGACAAATCCTGAAGAAGCAATTACTGAAGCAGGGTGAAATCGACGGCAAGAAAACCAACCAGAAACCTGACCTGTTCGCCAGTGTTAACGGTAAGCATCTCGTCAAGATGAAAAAAGAAGGTCGTATGAAAGAAGGTATGACCTATATCCATAACAAACTGGAACTGATGGTTGCCAAAGGTAATCCTAAAAACATCCAGGGCCCTAAAGACCTGGCGCGTGATGACATCGTGCAATCACATCCCAATCCTTTGACTGAAGGTATCTTCAAGTTCTATGGCTCAGAAATGTTAAAGGACCTTGGTTTGCACGCCAAAGTAACCGGTGGTAAAGAGTGTAAGAAATGCTGGGCAGTGCCAGAGAAGACCTGGTTTACTGCTCGCCACCATCGCGAAACACCCCATCGTATCGAAAACGGTGAGGCAGATGTTGGTATCGTTTGGACAACAGAAGTTGCCCATGCCAAAGCAGAAGGTCGTCAAATTGATGGTGTGCCGATTCCAGCACCTTATAACAAGCAGGAAAAAGTGGCCTACCGTATTGGTAAATTGACCGATGGCAAGAACCAGAAAAACGCCGATAAATTCCTGGCTTACCTGGCAACAGAAGAAGCACAGGATATCTATGCCAAGTATGGTTTCCTGAAAGCGGCTAAAGAAGATCGCAAACTGAAGCCACTTTAATAAGCTGCATTTAACGATTTTAATCGTAGATCAATCAACCGCTGGTTGGCTTTGGCCGATCAGCGGTTTTTTTATGGGATTTTTATCGATAAAGCGCATAAAGATTGCATATAAAACTCCGCAAACAGTGTGAATTTCCTATATAATCGCCACTCTTTTTGTATGTAGTGTTCAATTCGTAGTCATCAGCGAGAGTCTTACCGTGATAGAAAAACTTCGTAATATCGCCATTATCGCCCACGTCGATCATGGCAAAACCACCCTTGTCGACAAATTGCTGCAACAATCGGGCACCCTGGTGAGCCGGGGCGATGTGCAGGAACGGGTCATGGATTCCAATGACCTGGAGAAAGAACGGGGTATTACCATTCTTTCCAAAAATACCGCCATCAAATGGAAGGATTACCGAATTAATGTTGTCGATACGCCAGGCCATGCTGATTTTGGTGGTGAAGTGGAGCGTATTTTGTCCATGGTGGATTCTGTCCTGTTGCTGGTGGACGCCGTGGAAGGCCCCATGCCACAAACCCGATTTGTGACCCAAAAAGCACTGGCGCAAGGTCTCAGGCCTATAGTGGTGGTGAACAAGATTGATCGGCCCGGTGCCCGTCCTGACTGGGTGGTGGACCAAACCTTCGATCTGTTCGATCGCCTTGGCGCGACAGACGAGCAGCTGGATTTCCCCGTGGTTTATGCGTCGGCTTTACAGGGTTTTGCCAGTCTTGATGCAGATACCCGTGAAGGCGATATGGAACCATTGTTTGAAATCATCGTTGAGCATGTTTCACCGCCCCAGGTTGATACAGAAGGGCCACTGCAATTGCAGGTCAGTTCTCTTGACTACAGTAGTTATGTGGGCGTTATTGGTATCGGTCGAATTAAACGCGGTAAAGTGAAAACCAACAATCCGGTCACTATCATTGACCAGGATGGAAACACCCGGAACGGCCGCGTTCTACAGGTGCTTGGTTTTATGGGGCTGGAAAGGGTGGAAGTCAGTGAAGCCCAGGCCGGAGATATTATTGCCTTCACCGGGCTGGAAACTCTGAACATTTCCGACACCTTGTGTGATCAAAATCATGTCGAAGCTTTGCCGCCGCTGACGGTTGATGAGCCAACGGTGAGTATGACGTTCCAGGTTAACAACTCGCCCTTTGCAGGCCAGGACGGAAAATATCTGACCAGCCGGCAAATTCGTGAACGCCTGGATCGGGAACTGGTGCATAACGTTGCACTGCGCGTGGAAGAAACGGATGATCCAGACAAGTTTAAAGTCTCGGGTCGCGGGGAATTACACCTTTCAGTTCTGATTGAAAACATGCGCCGTGAAGGTTACGAGCTGGGTGTGTCACGTCCCGAAGTTATTCAGAAAGAAATTGACGGTGTCATCCACGAACCTTATGAACAGGTGACTGCCGACGTCGAAGAAAATCACCAGGGTGCTATCATGGAAAAACTCGGCGAACGAGGCGGTGAACTGAAAGACATGGTTCCCGATGGCCACGGCCGAGTACGTCTGGACTACATTATGCCAGCACGTGGCTTGATTGGATTCCGCACCGAGTTTTTAACGGCCACACAGGGCACCGGTTTGTTATACAGCGTGTTCGACAGTTATGCCCCCGCCAAAAAAGGCAACATCGGCCAGCGCATCAATGGCGTGCTAATTTCCAATAGCAAAGGTAAAGCCCTGGGTTATGCGCTGTTTAACTTACAGGAAAGAGGCCGACTGTTTATTGGACACGGCGAAGAAGTTTACGAAGGAATGATTATCGCCATCCATTCGCGTGATAACGACCTGGTGGTTAATCCCCTTAAAGCCAAACAATTGACTAACATCCGTGCAGCAGGCTCCGATGAAAATATTATTCTCACGCCGCCGATTCGGATGTCCCTCGAGCAGGCATTAGAATTCATTGATGACGATGAGTTAGTTGAAGTCACTCCGCAATTCATTCGATTGCGAAAAAAGATATTGAACGAAAGTGATCGTAAGCGCGCTTCACGTATGGCTGCCAGCGGATAATAAAAATACCTGATTGGGTGATTAACCATCAGTCCATTTCAATTCGCGGTGAGTTCGTGATAAAAAGACTACTCGGGATAGTGCGCGACTTTTGGTAATTTAGACCGGAGGGATGGTACGCCCGTTGTTGGTCGTAATGCCTGGAGAGCAAGAATAATTTTGCACAGGCTATAGATGCAACAGGAGCGCTAGCAATAAAGACAACAATTGGAGGGAGGGGATTCCTATGGTTGGTAAGAAGAATGTAGTGTTTGGTTTTTTGTTTCTGGTGATTACAGCCGCTTTGGGGCCATGGATGATTACCCAGTACACGCCAGGCGAAGCTGAAGCACAGGCTGAGAAGCAAAATTTAGTGGGCCGGCTACAATCCCTGAAAGCCGACGAATTCGAAGAAGACCTTGAACCACTGCCTCCCGAAGCCATCGCCAAGGCCAATACCGATGGTATTCTCGCCCTGAACAAACTCGTCAATGCCCGACAGCCGATCGATCTGATTCGTAGTGGCCCCCATGTACACGGTAACCTGGAAGCGATGTTAAATATCGTTGTGGGTATTGCCTTATGCTTTATCGCCGTGGGTCGTGTATTCAAGCAGGCAATTAGCTGGATCTTTATCATCGGAACCTTGCTGCATTCCGGTATTTTATTTCTCGCTGTCATGCTGGATCAGGTATGGGCGTTTACCGTTCTGGGCACCGGCGTTGGCCCATTCCTGATTTTGTTGGGCCTGTTGCTGGCGGGTATCGCGGCCGCCATGGGAATGCGGGCTGAAGTTGTCAGAGACTAGGCTATAGTTATCAAGGTATGCATTAAAATTGCATACCTTTGGAAAACGCTTAGATCGTTGGTCCTGATGGATTTGTCATATAAGACTAAGGACAGGCATTTCGCCAACATGAAGACAATACTTGACGCTAACAACTAGAAAAAAGGTGTAGCTAGTGCTGGGTTTATATCCGCGAATTAAACCGTATGCAACACATCAACTGGAAGTCGATCCTCCCCATATTCTGCATGTAGAAGAAGCGGGTGATCCCGATGGCATCCCCGTGTTGTTTGTCCACGGCGGACCCGGCTCCGGCTGCCTTCCCTATCATCGTACTTTTTTCGATCCTGAAGTGTATCGCATTATCCTGTTTGATCAGCGGGGTTGCGGCCGCTCTATGCCACATGCTGAACTGGAAGGGAATTCTACGCAGGCCCTGGTGCAGGATATGGAAAAAATCCGCGAGATGTTAGGCATTGAACGCTGGATATTGTTCGGTGGTTCCTGGGGTTCGACGCTGAGCCTGGTTTATGCTGAAACCTATCCTGAAAAAGTCATGGGCTTAATCTTACGTGGCATATTTCTTTGCCGCCCGGAAGAAATCAGGTGGTTTTATGAAGGCGGTGCCGCCAAGGTGTTTCCCGATCACTGGCAGGAATTTGTCTCCGTGATCCCGGAAGATGAGCGTGACAATATGGTTGCTGCGTACTACAAACGATTGACCGGTGAGAATGAACTGGCGCGCATGGCAGCGGCTAAAGCCTGGTCACGCTGGGAAGGGCAAACCTCCACGTTGCATCCCAGTAAATCCGTTGTTTCCACGTTTACCGAACCGTTTACCGCGATGAGTCTGGCGCGCATTGAATGTCATTACTTCATGAATGACAGCTTTCTCGAATCCAACCAGATTTTGAACAATGCGCATAAACTGGCTGATATCCCCGGTATTATTGTACAGGGACGTTACGATATCATTTGTCCCATGGAAAACGCCTGGGAGTTATATAACTCATGGCAGGATTCGGAACTACATATAATCCCTGATGCCGGGCATTCCGCGACCGAGCCGGGTATTGTGGATGCCCTGATACGTGCCACCCGTCAATTCGCCGACAAGTTTAATCCCGGCGCCTAGTTATTCTACCTTCAGTAGTACTTACCTGATTGTGATTGGACTATTGCAACGAGTTACACGGGCCAGGGTCGAAGTTGACCAGCAAATTATTGGTCAAATTGACCAGGGCCTGTTAGTGCTTGTTGGCGTGCAAAAACACGATACTCTGCAATCTGCGCAACGCCTGGTTGAAAGGTTATTAGGCTATCGGATTTTCTCTGACGCAGAGGGAAAAATGAATTTAAGCGTCAGGGATATCAATGGCGGTGTGTTGCTGGTGCCCCAGTTTACCCTCGCGGCGGATACCACGAAAGGTATGCGGCCGAGTTTTTCTTCAGCAGCGCCGCCTGAGACAGGCAAACAATTGTTCAATGAACTGGTATCGATCACCAGGCGTCAGCACGAGCATGTCGCGACAGGAGAGTTTGGTGCTGATATGCAGGTATCATTAACCAATGATGGTCCGGTAACCTTTACCTTAACGACCTGAGCCGTGATTGGTCATAATCTGTTAAGAACTTTTATAACAAATAGCCATCATATTTAAGTGTGTGTAACTTCCAGAGCCGCGACTAATGAAAACAAAAATACTTAAGTTATTGAAAAGCAATCGTGCATTGATTGTATTCGTTTTATTGATGGCCGTGTTTCGTGGTGCGATTGCCGACTGGAATGTGGTACCAACAGGCTCTATGCAGCCAACCATCGTTGAAGGCGACAGGATACTGGTTAATAAACTGGCATATAACCTTAATCTACCCTTTTCAACCATCACCTTGCTGGAACTGGCTGACCCTGCGCGCGGTGATATTGTCGTGTTCAATTCAGTAAAAGCAGATAAACGTCTGGTGAAGCGGGTTGTCGCTGTGCCGGGCGATGTTGTTAGCCTGCGGGGTAATCGTTTAATGATTAATGGTGAAGCTGCTAACTATCAACCACTTTTTCAGCACTCATTGAGTGACAGCGAGCCGGTTACGGCGGCGTCTGTCATCGTCAATGAATCCATTCTCGGTTATTCGCACCCTGTTAAACTGATGCGCCAACTTCAATCGCCGCTGCAAAATTTTGGACCAGTGACGGTACCGGAAGATCACTATTTAATGATGGGTGATAATCGCGATAACAGTGCAGACTCCCGCGTCTTTGGTTTTGTGCCTCGCGAAGAAATTACCGGTAAAGCAAATCGAGTGCTATTTTCGCTGAACTATGATCGCTACTACCTGCCTCGATCAGATCGACTTTTAATACCACTACTGTAACGGAAGCTTATCCCCCTTCGATTGGCATGTTATTATTGATGGCATGATCAACTGGGATGAAATTCATGCGGCAATTTGGCGACAACGCAAGGGCTACTTGAGGCCGGTTCAGCATGTCGATCCAATTCAGCTCGATGACCTGGTTGGTATTGATCAGCAGAAACATCGACTACTGGATAATACGCAGCGTTTCATGCAACAAAAACCTGCTAACAATGCCCTGTTGTGGGGAGCGCGTGGCACCGGCAAGTCTTCCCTGATCAAGGCGGTATTCAACGCCTGTAAAGAACAGGGCTTGCGCCTTATCGAAGTGGATAAAACAGATCTGCTATCACTGCCCGAAATAGTCGATGATATTCGGGAATTACCGCAACGATTTATTATCTATTGTGATGATTTGTCATTTGAAAACAGTGAGACCGGTTACAAGCCTTTAAAAAGTGTGCTGGAAGGCTCTATCGAACTGCCGCCGGAAAATGTCTTGTTATATGCCACCTCCAATCGACGTAACCTTGTACCGGAATCCATGCAGGATAACCTGGCATCAACGCATGTTAATGGTGAAGTCCATTATGCAGATGCAATCGAAGAGAAAATATCCCTGTCAGATCGATTTGGATTGCGGCTGTCTTTTTACAGTATTACCCAGCAAGCCTATCTGGACATCGTTGACAGTTATTTCGCTGCTTACAGTGGCAACCGCGACTTGTTGCACAGGGAAGCCCTGCAATTTGCCGCGGAGCGTGGCGCAAGGAGTGGTAGAGTAGCAAAACAGTTTTATTGTTATTTTTCTCAACGCTGATTAACTGTAAGACCAGTCTTCGGTGAGTGTCTTCTTAAATTCATCCACCGCATGATTGATGGCGCGAATTTGTTGTTCCTGTAATTGGCTGGCTATAGCCGCACCCTTTAATCCCGACGCCGCAATACTTTTTGCATCAACCTGGTTTGCAGCCTCAAGTGCCGTGCGCAATAGTTTTGCCTGTGGATAAGGCTGGTTTTCAAAACCCTTACGACCCCTGGCATCCGCTTCGCAGCCAACCAAAAACTGCTGGAATCGTTCAGGGCGGCGAAATGCATCAGTGTTTTTGAATAATTTCAAAATGGAATTTGCTCTAAGTTCATTGGCGCGATGGCAATGCAAATGGTATCGGGCGACGTGAATGGCCAGGTCTCGATAATCATTGGGCACACGGTAGCGATCGCACAATGCATTAATCAATGGAACACCATTTTCTTCATGCTCCAGGTGTTTGGGCCATTGTTCTTTGGGCGTAACGCCCTTGCCCAGATCGTGGAGTAGTGCCGCAAAGCGGGTGACCGGATCATCCGTAAGTCGGGCGCATTGTTCCAGCACCATCATGGTATGAATACCGGTATCGATTTCCGGATGATGCTTTTCTGACTGTGGTACGCCATACAGGGCGTCGATTTCCGGGAACAGTTTTGCTAAAGCGCCGCACTGGCGGAGTGTTTCAAAAAACTGTTGCGGTGTTTCAGTAGACAGGGCTGTTTCCAGTTCTTTCCACACACGCTCGGGCACCAGGGCATCAACTTCACCGGACTCTACCATGGATCGCATTAAATCAAGCGTTGAGTCTGCGACGATGAATTCCATTGCAGCGAAGCGAGCGGCAAAACGGGCAACCCTTAAAATACGGACAGGATCTTCTTTGAATGCCTCTGAAACATGGCGCAAGATTCGTTGATCAATATCCAGTATGCCGTTATAGGGATCAATAATGTTACCTTCTTCATCTTCGGCAATGGCGTTAACTGTTAAGTCGCGACGCAACAGGTCCTGTTCAAGGGTGACGTCACTTGCCGCATGAAAGGTAAAACCCTTATAGCCGGGCGCGGTTTTGCGCTCGGTGCGAGCGAGTGCATATTCTTCGTGGGTATCAGGATGGAGGAACACCGGGAATTCTTTGCCCACTTGCTTGAAGCCTTTCTCCAACATTTGTTCCGGGGTCGCGCCAACCACCACCCAGTCGTGTTCCCTGGGCGTAAAACCCAGTAATTTGTCCCGTACGGCACCGCCAACCAGATAAATTTTCATGTCGTATTCAGAGTTCAGGTGCTAATATTTTACGTCAACATCATTTCATTAGCGGCAGAATAGCAGGATTAAACGCGTGTTGTATAGAAACAGACGTCGTATCAGCTGGATTATAATTGCATTCATAGTGTTGATTGTAATTTTTACACTGGGTTGTTCGAACCTCGGTTATTATGCGCAGTCCGTCTCGGGCGGTTACGAAGTGCTCTCCAGTCGAGAGCCAATCGCTGAAGTCCTTCAGGATCCATCGGTTCAACAACCGATTAAAGACAAGTTGCAAGTTGTGTTGGAGATTCGTGATTTTGCCAGCCGGGAACTTCAATTACCGGACAATAACAGTTACCGCACTTATGTGGATTTAAAGCGGCCATACGTAGTGTGGAATGTGTTTGCAGCACCGGAATTTTCCATGCAAATGAAAGAATGGTGTTTCCTGTTTGTGGGTTGTGTGCGTTACCGTGGTTATTTCGACGAACAGGATGCACAGGAATATGCCAGTGAGTTAAAACAGGAAGGGCTGGATGTCTATGTGACCGGGATTGCGGCATATTCCACGATTGGCTGGTTCGATGATCCTGTCCTGAATACGATTATCAAACGGGATGAGATTCGCCTGGCAGGTCTCATATTTCATGAATTGTCCCACCAGGAAGTATTTGTGAAAGGTGATACCGCGTTTAATGAAGGATTTTCTGTCACCGTGGAGCTGGAAGGCGTGAAACGTTGGCTAAAACATCAGGACTCTCCTGAGTTGATGCAGAAATACCAGCAGCGCAAAGACCGTCACAAGCAGTTTGTCGCTTTGGTCAACCAGACCCGGGACCGCCTCGAGTCCTTATATAGCGGTACTGATGATCCCGAAACCATGCGCGGCAAAAAAGTGGCGATTATTGACGATATGAAACAGCAATACCAACAGCTCAAAGTCGATTGGGATGGTTATGCCGGTTACGATCGCTGGTTCTCCAAACCCATTAACAATGCCCAGATAGCGGCGGTCACCACCTATCGCGACTATGTGCCAGCGTTTCAAGCGCTGTTGGCCAAAAATAACCACGACATGCGGGCATTTTATGACGCGGTGGCAGCGCTCGGCGAATTACCTAAAAAAGAACGGACCAGCGCCATCCAGAAATTGATGCCCACCACGACTCTCCAGTAAATCAATTGAAAAATCATCAAGTTACAACAGCCTGCCTGGCGCCAGGGCTGGTGCTATTTCCTTCTTTTTACTAAAGATATTGTGATCGCGGATCGATGGTATACATGGATGGATACCTGTTTCCGGGGTATCACGTGATTGATAGACACAGCCTGAAATTTACTGAATAAAACAATGATCCCTGAGTGCTGATAGACGAACCGGGCACTCGGTATGCCCGACAGCAGAATCAACAACGCAATGGCTGATACAAAAAAACTGAGTTCGAAAAAAATAATCTTTTTGGGTTTTGCCGTGGTTTTAGCACTATTGACCGCGTTGATGCTCATTTGGTCGCAAAGTATTTCCCGCTATAACGCACGTCTGCAAACCATCACTGATCAGCTTATAGAGACACAGCATGTATTTGCCATGCGTGATGCAGCCTATCAGCGAGCCATCATATTACATCGCATGGCTGCCATGAAAGACCCGTTTGATCGTAACGATGAGTACATGATTTTCAAGTCACTCGCCAACAACTTTATTACAGCGCGGGACAAGTTTCAGGATATCGACAATGATAAAGGCGAGCATTTGCTGATCTGGAGTCGCGCCAAACCCATGATCAATATGAATGCGCAACTGCAAAATGATACTGCAGAGCTCATCATGGAAGATCGTATTGAAGAAGCACAGAAACGATTAGTAGACCAGGTGAAACCGGTACAGGACGTTGTGATGTCGGAGCTCACCAAGCTGTTTGATGTCGAGCGTGTAAACGCCGTGCGCAAACTGCAAACCGCCAAGCAGGAGAGTCATTTTATTTATATTGCTGTCACCACCATATCAGCGGTGGTCCTGATAATTGGTGCCTTCATAGCCTGGTTTGTAGCAAGACGTACTAATGAAAGTGAAAAACATCTGCTGGAGAACACAGATAAAATTCGTGATCTTTATGCGCTCTCTGGTAATTCCAGGCTTTCATTTGATGAACAAATAGATGCAACCCTGAGGCTTGGGTGTCGTCTGTTTGATATGGAAATTGGCAAGGTATGTAAAATAAATCCGGTCGAAAATACCAATACCTTTTTGCATACTGTGTCTCCTGAAGATTTTAATGTTTTCCCCGGCACCAAAGTAGCGTTGGAAAAAACATTTTGTAGCCTTGTGTTCGAAAACGATAGTCCAATTGCGCTGGATAGTGTACGTAATTCCAAGTACAGCACTTACCCCTGTTATGAATTTTCACACCTGGAGTCATATATCGCCGCACCTATTTATATAAACGGTGAAAGATATGGCACGGTTAATTTCTCAAGCCGTCGATCCAGGGAGACTGCATTTTCTGATGCCGATGTTGAATTAATAAAGCTGGTGGCCAACTGGGTCAGCGTGGCGCTGGAAAGGGAGTATGTGCAAAAAGAATTAAAACAGGCAAAAGACGTGGCGGAGATGGCTAATCGCGCCAAGAGTGGTTTCCTCGCCAATATGAGTCATGAAATACGCACACCGTTGACGGCTATCCTGGGATTTTCTGAAACCTTGCTAGATAAAGGGCAAAGTGAACAGGAAACCGAGCAGGCGGTGGAATCCATTATTAAAGCGGGCACCCACTTACAACAGATTATCAACGACGTTCTGGATTTATCCAAAATAGAAGCAGAACAGCTGGAAATTGAAAAAGTGGAAACCTCGTTGTTTAAGCTGATGTCTGACATTGACATGTTGGTAGGCGACCCAGCCCGGGAAAAAGGTCTTAGTTTTGATATGTTCTTCAAATTTCCGGTACCGCGTAAGATACTCACCGATCCAACACGCCTGAGACAGATACTTATCAATATTTGCGACAACGCGCGAAAATTTACCGAAACCGGCGGTATTAGTATTGATGTGGCCTATCTCGAGGATTCAGGGCAAATGAGCTTTACGGTTACCGATACCGGCATTGGTATGTCGCACCAGGAAATGGGTAATATCTTTAAGGCGTTTACCCAGGCTGATACTTCCACGATTCGGAAATATGGTGGTACCGGCCTGGGTTTGTGTATTTCACAACAATTAGCGCAAAAACTTGGTGGCAACATAAGTTGCCATAGTGAGAAGGGTAAAGGCAGTCAGTTTGTGATTACCATCGATGCTGGCATTGACGAGAATGCTGAATTTGTCAGTGAAATGGGTAAGTCAGAATTGCAGCAGCAGGATTATGTTAGGAATAATACCCTGGTTCCTCAATCATTGAACGGCAGGGTATTGCTGGCTGAAGACAGCACTGATAACCAGCAGCTTATTTCCATGTATGTACGCAAGACCGGTGCCGAGATTACTGTCGCTGAAAATGGCAAAATTGCAGTTAATCATGCTATGTCTGACGACTTTGACCTGATTCTGATGGACATGCAAATGCCGGTGATGGGTGGAGTGGAAGCGACGCAATGGTTGCGGCAAATCGGTTGCCGAACCCCCATTGTCGCGTTAACTGCCAATGCCATGAAGCAGGATCGCGATCGTTGCCTGGCGGCCGGTGCCGACGGTTATCTGACCAAGCCTGTTGATTTGCAGCAGTTCTATCAGGTATTGGTCAAGTTTCTCCGGGATAATAAACAGTCACACAATACCGGTAGTGCCTATGTCAGTGACGAGTTTAGCAATGATCCGGAGTTTCAGGAGTTAGTGCGGCAGTTTGCCAAAGGCCTGCCGGATATGATGAAAAAACTTTCAAATGCGGTCGAAAAACAGGACTGGGATAATGTGCAGCTCTTATCTCACAACCTGAAAGGGGTAGGCGGAAACTATGGCTTTCCTGCGGTTAGCCACATCGCTCAGCAAATTAACAGCAATTTGAAAAACCAGCAGTATAGCGAAATTGAGCCGCTGGTTGCTGAATTGCAAAAAGAGTGTCAGCGCATCAGCGAAATCTATAACAAACGCCGTGCGTCCTGAGCCTGTAAAGAAACTATTTTACACAACAGGCGTTGGATGACTATCAATTCCGTTTTGCGTGTTGACGGAATTTGGAAAAACGGTTGTTAATTTCATTTTGTCCCAGATATTTTGGAACCTCAGATTCAATTGACTTTGTTTGCACGTCAAAAAGCGCCGGGAAACCTTCCTCGCACACACTATCGACGGTTGTTGACAGGTAGTTATCCAGCGTAAAAGGCTTGCCGGGTAATACACCCATCACTAATGCCTGTAACCTTGAAGCGGCGTCGCCCAGAGGGATAATGGATTTTTTTATCCCGCACAGTTGTGCAGTATATTTTACCAGTTCCTGTAACGTATAAACCCTGGGCCCGCACAGCTCATAGCGCTGACCGTAAGTTTGCGGGTTATCCAGCGCATTTACAAATGCTTGTGCAACATCTTCTACAAACACCGGGGCAAACCTGGCTTTGGCACAGGCCAGGGGAAATGGCGCATACCGGGGAGGTATTCGTAACAATCCGGCAAATCGGTTAAAGAAGTGATCACGTGCGCCAAAAATTACCGATGGCTTAAAACTGGTGACATTGACATCGTACATCTTATGCAGGATGTTCTCTGCTTCAGCTTTAGTGCGCAAATATTTACTGGGAGCATCTTTGGATGCATGTAATGCGCTCATATGAAGCAGGCGTGGCACTTGTTTCATGGTGCAGGCATCAGCAATGTTGCGCGCCAGGTTTACATGCACAGTTTGAAAGTTGTGATGTCTGGTTTCGTTCAGGATGCCGATAAGATTAATGACGACATCCTGTTCCTCAAATTGATCTTTCAATACCTGGGGGTCATGAACATCGGCAGAAAGAATTTTTACCGTCGGCAGTACCAGGAGATCGCGATTTCTTTCCCGGTGCCGGCTAATAACCTTTATTTCATGGCCCAGGTTAGCTAACTGTTCAACGATGGCCTGGCCAACAAAGCCAGTGCCGCCGAGTATGCAAATGCGTTTGATTGTGGTCACTAAAATAGACTCGCTTTGATTTGTGCTATTAAACTATCGAGCGGAATTCTCCGCAACAATGACTGAATCGTCAAGTTTTGTAAACAATCCTCGTATTAATTGTTATGCCGATCAAATTCTGAACATGTCTATGAGGCAGCAGTTTTGAATGCGCAATCTATACGTAGATAATTAATTTTATACCCATGCGATGTATCAAATAATCATTACCGCAAGGTGAACTGGGCGCGCTGAATATGTAACAGTCCGTCGATATACTTTACAATGTGTTGAAGAACAATTGAAAAGGACTAAACCATGGCTTTTGAATCCATTAATCCCGCGACAGGCGAAACCCTGGCAAGTTTTGATACCTGGGATGAGGCTACGCTGAAAAATACTTTGCTTGAGGTGGACAAGGTAAATGCCTCCTGGTCAGCAACGCCATTATCAGATCGCTGCGAGTTAATGCACGCTGCTGCCGCGCAATTGCGCCAGGATAAAAAACGCCTGGCTACACTGATCACGCAGGAAATGGGCAAGCTTATTGTGGATTCAGAAGCGGAAGTGGAAAAGTGCGCAATTGGCTGCGACTATTATGCCGAGCATGGTCCACAGTTTTTGCAGGACGAGGTCATCGAAAGCGATGCTGGTAAAAGTTATGTTTGCCACCAACCGATTGGTACCGTGCTGGCAGTTATGCCGTGGAATTTTCCGCTGTGGCAGGTGTTTCGTTTTGCGGCGCCGGCATTGGTAGCGGGTAATACCGGCGTGTTGAAGCACGCCTCCAATGTGCCACAATGCGCGCTGGCCATCGAAGCGGTATTCAGGAATGCCGGATTTCCCGCCAACGTATTCCGAACCTTGATGATTAGCGCTTCACAGGTGAAATCAGTCATTGAAGATCCGGCTATCAAGGCAGTGACCTTAACGGGTAGTGAACCTGCGGGCCGGCAAGTTGCATCGACGGCGGGCGCCAACCTGAAAAAGAGTGTACTGGAGCTTGGTGGTTCTGATGCTTTTGTAGTACTGGATGATGCAGATCTGGAGTTCACCGTAAAGAACGCAGCCATATCCCGTTTTCTCAATACCGGGCAGAGTTGTATCGCGGCGAAACGCTTCATTGTGGTGGAAAGTGTTGTGGATGAATTCCTGCAAAAGTTTAAACCAGCCGTTGAGGCGTTAAATGTGGGCGATCCCATGGACCCAGCAACAGGCCTGGCACCGATGGCTCGAGTAGACCTGCGTGACGAGTTACACGAGCAAGTTACGGACAGCATTGCCGCCGGGGCAACCGCCGTGACGGGGTGTCAGCCCATTGATGGGCCGGGAGCATATTATCCGGCATCAATACTCGCAAATATCAAACCCGGCATGCGGGCTTATGAAGAAGAGTTTTTTGGTCCCGTCGCACTGGTGATTAGCGCAAAAGATGAGGTTGATGCACTACGTATCGCCAATGACTCACGCTTTGGATTGGGTGGTAGTGTCTGGACGGGTGATACCAGGCGGGGAGAGGCGTTTGCCAAAAAAGTGCAGGCGGGTGCTGTGTTCGTTAACGGTTTTGTAAAAAGTGATCCACGTTTACCCTTTGGCGGTGTGAAGGCCTCAGGTTATGGGCGCGAGTTATCCCATCAAGGCATGCACGAGTTTCTGAATATTAAAACCATCTGGATTCGATAACAGGTGGAATTTCTAACCGTTTTGCCCGCTTATCTCCTGGTAGGCGTCATCGCGGGTTTAAGTGCAGGCTTATTTGGCGTTGGTGGTGGTCTTATTGTTGTTCCGGCGCTGGCTTACCTATTCAACTTCCTGGACATTACCAGTCAATCACTGATGCAGCTGGCAGTCGGCACGTCGCTTGCCATCATTATTGTAACCTCTATTGCTTCAGTGACAGCTCATCATAAACACGGGGCCGTGCAGTGGATGCTGTTTGCCAGGATGGCTCCGTTTATTGTTGTTGGAAGTTTGCTGGGTGCCTTTATAGCGATTCGTGTCCCGAGCGATTCATTGAAACTTGTGTTCGGTGTAGTGGAGATGCTCATCGCGTTACAAATGTATTTCGAATTTAATCCAAAACCAACACGTGGCTTGCCTGGGATAGCAGGGCTTGGCGGTGTCAGCGCCGGTATTGGTGTTCTTTCCGCGGTGGCTGGTATTGGCGGTGGCACCATGATGGTTCCTTTTCTGACCTGGTGTAATGTGACCATCCACAAGGCGGTCGCTACCTCTGCCGCTTGTGGTATGCCAATCGCAATCGCCGGCAGTATCGGGTTTATTGTGTTAGTGCCAGCAGCGATTGATGTGCCGGACAAAGCCATTGGATTTGTCTATTGGCCTGCCTTGCTGGGTATCGCAGCCGCGAGTATGTTGGCAGCGCCCATGGGGGCACGATTGGCGCATCGATTGTCTACACATAAACTCAGGCGAGCGTTTGCCCTGTTTCTGTTTATTATTGGGCTGTCTATGTTACTGATGTAAAGCCAATCGACAACAGCAAACTAATTTTGCTTAGTGTTTCCTTGTATTTTTCATTTCCTTTTTAATCAAGCGATTAGCTGGTCGCCGTTCGGCGTTTGCAGGTTATCGTTACTATCAAGCTGCATCCTTCCAGGCCGATAAATACTGTTATAGCAACGCGCTGCCGTAGTTGATGGGGTATGTGAACCCAGTCACAGTGTTCTGTTCACCCATTGGCGGCGCCGGATTTTAACAAGACCTGGTAATCTGCAGTCGGGAGAAGTGTTATGTTGATCAAGGTATTCAGGACAGTGGTTGGTGTTGCGGTACTGTGTAGTGCAATGACATTTACAGCACAAGCAAGAGACTATAACGATGGGTTTTTGGCAGCAGAAGGTGGTGATTTTAAATCCGCAGTTGACCAGTGGGGACCTCTCGCAGAGCAGGGTCACGCGATAGCTCAGTTTAACCTGGCGCTGCTTTATCATGGTGGGCTGGGTGTAGACCTGAATGAAGCAACCGCCGTTAGCTGGTATAAGAAGTCTGCCAGTAATGGCTATTACAAAGCCCAGGAATACCTTGCTGTTGGTTATCGCGAAGGCTGGTTTGGTTTGCCCAAAGATCCCAAGCAGGCTGCTATCTGGGAAAAACGTCTCGAAGAAAATACGCGATAGTAAACCTTTCAACAATTAAACATAACAACACGTGATAGTTTTAAGTAAAAATAGTTTCAAACAAAAATAGTCAGTAACCTTCTTTAAAACTAATTAACCGGGTACTGTAATAGTCACCCGGTTTTTTTATTTGTGCTACAACACTATAAATACACAGTCTACAACATTATAAATATACAGAGCGTATCGCACAGAACGCCTGTAAAACTTTTACTCCACAAGTCGCCGGAAATTGTTATACTCAATCCAATAACGTTAAGTAAATCCTCTGAATGTGTTTAGCGGCCAGTTTTTTATGAGTCCCGCTATTTGTCTGTATCTTAGTAACCTTTTGAAGTATCAAGCG
>NZ_CDLKIE010000057.1:0-4047 GCF_975902315.1 Kaarinaea lacus
ACTAGTTAAGATCAATGGCGAATTCACGCAACACCTCCATTGGAATAATATCCAGGGCCTTTTTGTGAGTTCGCCGCAAATACACCTTTGGCGCCATGCCTTGATTGTAAGCTTCCAACCAGCGTGCCGCACATAAACACCACCGGTCACCAGGCTGTAAACCCGGAAATCCATATTGAGGTGCCGGGGTTGATAAATCGTTGCCTTTGAACCGGGAGTATTCCAGGAACTCTTGTGAAGTCAGAATACAAACCGTATGTGATCCCGCATCATCCTGACCCGTGTTGCAGCAACCATCCCGGAAAAATCCGGTTTGCGGGTCATCGCCGCAGCTTTCCAGTACTTCATCAAACACGTTAATCGAACCATCCATTGAAAGATCCCCTTTGCGTATTGAGCGCTAATCCATGTAGGAAAATTCCCAAATTCTACTTTGATCAATATATTCTCAATTCAAATTAACATAGTTAAATTTATTTGACACAGCTCATAGATTGCAATGGTTAGTTAAGTTTCAATTACGTTTAACCGCCTGGTAATCACACGAGTTATACCAAAACAGCAAAAAAAATTAACAA
Organism: Kaarinaea lacus; assembly: GCF_975902315.1. Lineage (NCBI taxonomy): Bacteria > Bacillati > Cyanobacteriota > Cyanophyceae > Nostocales > Nodulariaceae > Kaarinaea > Kaarinaea lacus. Next base: position 579 of record NZ_CDLKIE010000057.1, read on the forward strand.
GCGCTTCAATTACACACCTGAGCTGTCATTATTTTTCCGAGGAAGGATGCATGTTCAGTAAAAATGGAAAGACCAGACAACAGTTTCTGACACAGTACCCCGAGCATTTCAGGCGAGTGACAGCGCGGAATATCGAATTCCTTCATTCTTTACTCATATTCAATCTTGTTCATAGTGTCACGCGTATGACAAAACAAATTATACAAAGGGAGAAACTACTAGGGCTTGATTAACGCAATATAAGAATATTAGTACTTACTAAGAACAATAAGCAATATATGCAACCAAAGGAGGTTGAATCATGAGATCTAATAGAAGGAAACGTTCCTGGTTATTTCTCGCCGGAATAACCTGCGTAATGCTAGTACCGTTTTCAACACAGGCAGGTGAACTGAGTCGAGCCTCAATGCTCAGTTATACATGCGCAGGATGTCACGGTACTGATGGTGTCAGTCCCGGATCCATTCCCAGTATCTATTGCAAATCATCCGATACGATAGAAAAAGCACTTAAGGAATATCGGGATGGAAAACGATTCTCCACGGTAATGGGACGCCACGTAAAAGGATATACCGACGATGAAATTCAGTTAATCGCGGGATACTTTGGCACCTACTGTAATAAAGAAGCAGCCAAGAAAAAATGAGGAGGCAGTCATGAGTAAATATACGCGTAGAGACTTTATGAAAGTAGCCGGCGTTGCCACTGCCTCTGGATTAGGTACCTTGGTATTGCCATTAGGAGCTTTAGCTAAAACTAGGTCAAAGGTTGTAGTGATTGGTGGCGGATATGGTGGAGCAACTTGCGCTAAATATATTCGCAAAATGGCTCCAGGGGTTGATGTCACGCTAGTCGAGCAAAACAAAAAGTATATCACTTGCCCGTTTAGCAATACCGTTATTGGTGGTTTGAAGAAAATTGAAGATATCACCCATAGCTATGACAATCTAAAAAAACGTCACGGTGTCAATGTAATCCATGATGTAGCTTCTGACATCGATGCCGCTAAAAAGACGGTTAAGTTAAAAGGTGGCAAGGTACTAAGATACGACAAGCTTGTGGTTTCACCGGGTATAGAATTCATCTGGAACAAGATCAAAGGTTATGATCAGGCAGCCAGTGAAATATTTCCCCATGCCTGGAAAGCTGGACCACAAACATTGTTGTTACGCCGACAACTGGAAGGCATGAAAGATGGTGGTACAGCGATTATTGTCGCACCCGCCAATCCATACCGTTGCCCACCAGGTCCCTATGAGCGCGCCAGCTTGATGGCCAACTACTTCAAGAAACATAAACCCAAATCCAAGATCATTATCCTTGATGCAAAGGACAAGTTTTCCAAACAGTCACTGTTCGTTAATGGCTGGGAAAAACTCTATCCGGGTATGATTGAATGGGTGTCAAAATCTGCTGGCGGAACTGTTGTAAGAGCTGATACTAAAGAGAAACTGGTAGAGAACAACAATGGCTTCACCTATGAAGCCGATGTTATCAACGTCGTTCCCCCGCATCGTGCCGGCACAATCGCACAGCGTGCTGGATTGGCAGATAAATCAGGTTGGTGCCCGGTCAATCAAACCACCTTTGAATCGAAAGTACATAAAGACGTACATGTCATCGGTGATTCTGCCTTAGCGGGCAAAATGCCCAAATCAGCTTATGCTGCCGGCAGTGAAGGAAAAGTATGTGCCGCAGCAGTGGTCGCTGAGCTGGGTGGTTTGAATATGCCGGAACCCTCCTACGTAAATACCTGCTACAGCTTTGTAGGACCGGAGTATGGTATTTCGGTCGCGGCGGTTTATCGCATCACTAAAAAGGGAATCACGCCTGTGAAAGGTGCAGGTGGCGGTAGTCCAAAGAAAGTTGATGATACGTTTCGGAACATGGAAGCTGTGTACGCTCAAGGATGGTATGACAGCACCGTTGCCGATATGTTTGAGTAATTAATAATCCTCCATACATTGATGTACCTTTATATGGGCGGCCAGTGGCCGCCCAGTTTTATTTGGGCTAACAAGCCCAGCACTTTTTTTCCCGACCATTATTCGTTACCATCCTGACAATGTCATAACAATCATTCGGCACAAAGCATTTCTATGAAAACCATTATTGTTGGTGCAGGTATCTCGGGGCTAGCCACCGCTCATGCCTTACTGGAACAGCAACCGGATCTCGAGCTTTATGTTTTCGAGTCAGCGGATCGTCCCGGTGGTAAAATCTGGAGCGAAAAAACTTCTGAAGGCTATTTGTGCGAATGGGGTGTTAATGCCTTTCTTGATAGTAAACCAAAGACTATAGAACTGGCCAAATCATTAAACCTTTCTCCTGTTACCAGTTACGATGCATCACGGCATCGTTTTGTTTACTCGGACCATAAGCTGCGAAAATTGCCGGGTTCACCACCTGCGTTTCTTAAATCAGACCTTGTTAGCTGGCCAGGTAAACTCCGTATTGCCATGGAAACGCTGGTGCCCAGAGCAAGCAAGGACGAAGAAACACTGAAAGAATTTGCCATGCGGCGTTTGGGTCGGGAAGCTTATGAGAAACTGATTGATCCCATGGCTTCCGGTGTATTTGCCGGTGACCCGGAAAAAATGAGCGTCAACAGTTGCTTCCCTCGTATCAAGGAAATAGAACGCGAATATCGCAGCTTGATTCTTGGTTTAATCAAGTTGCAAATCAAAGCCAGGAAGGCAGGTAAAAAAGATACACCTCAGGCAGGACCTGCTGGCAAACTCACCTCTTTTTATAACGGCATGTCAGAATTAAGCGATGCTATTGCAGCCCGGTTAGGTGACCGCTTAAAACTTTCAACAGGCATTAATTCGTTAAGCCGTGCAGGCGACCACTACATAGTACATTTGTCCAACGGAACAACGGAAGAGGCAGAACGCATAATCCTGGCTGCGCCTGCTTATGCTCAGGCCAGTATTTTGCAGGACCTGGCGCCCGATATCGCACAGTTACTAAATGAGCTGTACTACCCGCCACTGGCCGTTTGTTGTTTTGGATACCAACGTGACAAGATTAAACATGACCTGAATGGATTTGGCTTCCTGGTCCCGTCCAGGGAAAGAAAAAATATACTGGGTAACCTGTGGGATGTGAGTATTTTTCCTAACCGAGCACCGGAAGGCTATGTGCTACTACGCACCATGGTAGGCGGCGCTCGTGCTGCTGATTGTGCTGTGGAAGATCAGGATAAACTTGCCGATATGGTACGGAGTGAACTAAAGAGTATTATGGGTATTGATGCCACACCCGATTTTATTAAGTCCTATCGTCATGACAAGTCCATCCCCCAATACAGCCTGGGGCATGCAAGACGACTGGAGGTCATCGAACAACACTTGCAAAAACATCCCAACCTGATTCTTACCGGTAATGCCTATAAAGGTGTCGCATTAAATGACTGTGTGGCCAATGCCTATCGAATCGCAGCATCAATAATATAAAACTTTAAAAA
>NZ_CDLKIE010000058.1:0-13375 GCF_975902315.1 Kaarinaea lacus
CCATTGCTGCGGAAATCCCAGCGGCCTTTCAGTGTGTCACGCAATTCCTGGTAATTGTAAATTTCCCCATTATAGGCAAAGACATAACGCTGATTTTCCGAAACCAGCGGTTGGTGACTTCCCGCAAGGTCAACAATCGATAGACGGCGGTGCCCCATCGTGTAAGGCGGTTCACACTCTATACCCTGATCATCAGGGCCTCGATGCGCTATCTTCTTTAATGCCTGAGTAACCCTTTCCGATAGTACAGACTGGGGAATGTCATCCTGATATAGAAAAACCAGTCCGCACATTTCAGCCAGCTTCTACCAGGCTATTATAAAGCGTTGCATACCGGTGGCCGGTATCACCCCATAACAGTTTATTCTGCAAAATATATTTCCTTCCATTTTCGCTGTATGTCCTGTACAGACTTTCATTGCGGAACAATTCCAGTAGTTTAGCCGTTAGCATTTTGTCACTACCTGATTCATACAATAATCCGTTTTCATTATTGCCTATCATTTCTTTTACGCCATCGATATCGCTGGCGATAACAGGCAAACCGGCAGCAAACGCCTCCAGCACCACATTGGGTTTACCTTCACTTGAACTGGTAAGCACCAGACTGTCCGACTGCTGCAAATAGTTAACTATATTCTCTGGATCTACCAACCCGGTGAATTCAACATACCTGGCAACACCAAGCTCCCGGGATAATTTTTGCAAAGCACCTTTTTCCGGGCCGTCGCCTATTACAGTCAGTTTTATTTTTAATCGTCCATCCAGGTTAGCGATGGCTTTAATAATCACGGGAACATTTTTCAGTTTAATCAGGTTCGCAATCACCAAAACCTGGAAACAATCCTGGTTGCTGCGTATTTTTCGAGCCGGTATATTTAATAATTCGTGTTCAACCCCATTAGGGACAAAAGTTATTTTCCTGTCCATCTCGTGGTATTGTGATATCAATTGCTGGTGCATGGCATCACTAACAACGGTGATAAGCTGACTGAAGCGCATCGCGAACCGCAAAATAAAGTTGTAAACTTTTGAAGACTCACTTTTACTGATATCCGTACCACGCAGCGTCAATATTAATGGCCGGCGCGCAACCATGTTAGCTAACGCACAAATGAATCCGTTCACTGACCAATTAGCGTGAATAATATCGACCCGGGGAATTTCCCGGACACAGCGCAAAAACATGCAAAGCAGAAAAACCGGTACCAGCAATTTCATTAAGAAATTCTTTTCCAATGCGGCAGGAATGCCCCCAGGCAGGTGTGCCAGCTGTTGCCATTTCCACGGTGCATAACGAAAACATTTAAGCTGGTAGTGCGTACCGGGAGGAAACGCGTCCGGCTCACTGGCGCAAGGTGTCAACACCGATATCTTTACCGGCGCCGGTATATTGTCCACCAGGCGCTTAATAAAAATTCCACTCACAGGATTTTGTCTGCTGGGGAAAGAAGAAGTAACGACCAATACGGAGACGTTGTTATTAGTTCTATTAATAGTTTTTTTCATAAACAGCTTAAATTCGCCAGGTGTCCTTTTTACCGAGCACCAAGACTCCAGATTGACATCCCACCGATCACCTTTACTGACTTATTAATAATATTGGTGGTTCTTGTCTCGGAAGCCAAAGGTCAATCAATTACTCTGGTTTCAATATGGCTCGATTTCCATCACTCAGGTCAGTAGTTACAGCGATAACATCTAATTTTTCTTATATACTCAGCACGCCACACATAACTTTATATATACACAAGATGTGTGCCAGTTCACATTGTTATCTCTGGTTAGTTTGTAACCTTCCATCCTATTGAATCTTGATAAGAAAATAGTAGTATGCTGAGTAAATGCCACTAAATAATGCAGATATTTTGCCGATAAGGATTAAGATAAATGATCCTTGTCTTTTGGCGAGGCAAAGTGTTTGTGTCATATACTGAAAAAAGCAGGATGTCCGAATTAACACATTTCGGCTTATAATCCCTGGTTTGCCGTTGATGAAACGGCGGCTCAAGTAATTGCCCATTTATTACGCAATTTTGTTACTTTCAGCAAAGACACCCCAAGTAGTGAAAAATGTTATAGAATAAATTTCGATTAACACATCGGTATATCATATAAAAAATGGCGACCCCTAGCGCACAAATGAAACTCAATGGGTTGGCGAGAAAGCTGGTCCTGGATGGACTATTGTCTGAGCCTGATGCAGTCAAGGCACAGGACGCTGCAACCAAGAAAAAATTACCGCTGGTTTCATACCTTGTTGAGTCCAAGCTGGTTGCCAGTAAAGCATTAGCCAATGCAGCGGCGCATGAATTTGGCGTACCTTTACTAGATATCAGTACCATTGAGCTGGATCCCGAAATCGTACGATTGGTCGATGAAAAACTGGTACGTCAACACCATGGCCTGCCGTTATTCAAACGGGGCAATCGCTTATTCATTGCAGTGTCAGATCCTACCAACCTCATCGCACTGGATGAAATCAAGTTTCACGCCGGAATGAATACTGAAGCGGTGCTGGTTGAAGAAGATAAACTCAACGTCATTATCGAAAAAGCCATGTCCGACAGCGATACCACGCTACAGGACCTGGATGGCGACCTGGATGACATTGATATCTCCAGTGAAGATGATCCAGGCTCAGATTCAGGCGGTGGCGAAAGCGATGTCGACGATGCGCCTGTTGTCAGATTCATCAATAAAGTTCTGTTAGATGCCATTAATACCGGCGCTTCAGACGTTCATTTTGAACCCTATGAAAAATACTATCGAGTTAGGTACCGTCGGGATGGCGTGCTCACCGAAATAGCGACACCTCCCATAGGATTAAGTAAAAAGATATCGGCTCGTTTAAAAGTATTATCTCGACTGGACATCTCTGAACGGCGCATCCCGCAAGATGGCCGGATGAAAATGAAGTTATCCAAGAATCGCGCGATCGATTTTCGTGTCAGCACCTGTCCTACTTTGTTCGGTGAGAAAATCGTATTACGTATCCTGGATCCTACCAGCGCCCAACTGGGCATCGACGCACTCGGTTACGAAGAGGATCAGAAGCAACTTTACCTCAATGCCCTGAAAAAACCGCAAGGTATGGTACTGGTGACCGGCCCAACGGGTAGTGGTAAAACCGTTTCTCTCTATACTGGCCTTAATATTCTCAACACAGAAGATCGCAACATATCTACCGCGGAAGACCCGGCGGAAATTAACCTGCCTGGTATAAACCAGGTGAACGTAGACAATAAGGTAGGCCTGACCTTCTCGAGTGCTCTAAAAGCCTTTCTCCGCCAGGACCCTGACGTCATCATGGTGGGTGAGATTCGTGACATGGAAACAGGTGAAATAGCGATTAAAGCGGCCCAGACTGGTCACCTGGTACTATCTACTTTGCATACCAACGATGCACCACAAACCCTGAGTCGTATGGTAAACATGGGCATCGCGCCCTACAACATCGCGTCATCCGTAGAGCTGATTATTGCACAACGACTGGCACGCCGTTTATGCAACAACTGCAAACAGGTAAAAGATATCCCGCACCAGACACTGATTGATGAAGGTTTTGAACCCGATGAGATTAAAACCCTGAAAATTTATGGCCCATCCCCTGACGGATGCGACCAGTGCAACGGTGGCTATAAAGGCCGTGTCGGTGTTTATCAGGTTATGCCCATATCAGATAGCATGCGACGTATCATTATGGAAGGCGGTAACGCAATTCAATTGGCTGATCAGGCGCAAAAAGAAGGTATTAATGATTTGCGCCAGTCAGGACTGGTGAAAATCCGCGCCGGACTCACCTCCCTCGAAGAAATCAATCGCGTCACCAAAGAATAAGTAGCGAAGGAATAATCTATGGCAAAAGCAGCAGCAGCTCCAAAATCCGAAGCCTTTGTTTGGGAAGGAACCAATAAGCAAGGTAAACGTGTTAAAGGTGAATCAACAGGAACTAATGTTGCTTTAATTAAAGCAGATTTACGACGCCAGGGTATTACACCACTAAAAGTCAAGAAAAAACCCAAGTCTCTTCTGGGCGGTGCAAAGAAGAAAAAAATCACCTCAAAAGATATCGCTGTTTTCAGTCGCCAGCTGGCTACGATGATGGCTGCAGGCGTTCCTCTGGTACAGTCATTTGATATCGTCGGACGCGGCCACGAAAACCCCAGTATGCAATCTCTAATTATGGCTATCAAAGCTGATGTCGAAAGTGGTACCGCACTCGCCGATGCGCTAAGTAAACACCCTTTATATTTTGACGATTTATTCTGTAACCTGGTACACGCGGGTGAACAGGCAGGTATACTGGAAACCTTACTGGACAAAATTGCCACTTACAAAGAAAAAGTGGAAGCCATTAAAGGCAAAATCAAGAAAGCCCTGTTCTATCCTACAGCCGTTATTGTCGTTGCATTTATTATCACCGCCATACTATTAATTTTCGTTATTCCACAGTTCAAAAGCATGTTCGAAGGATTTGGCGCGGACTTGCCGGCACTTACGTTATTTGTGGTTAAACTATCAAACTTATTTACTCAGTATTGGTGGGCGATCTTTGGCGTATTAGGTGTTATCGTTTTTATTTTGGTGCAGCTAAAACGGCGATCACGAGCCTTTAACGAAATTTTAGATCGCTATATATTAAAAGTGCCGGTTTTTGGTGAAATTGTTACTAAAGCAACCATTGCCCGTTTTGCGCGTACCCTGGCCACCATGTTTGCTGCCGGGATGCCACTGGTTGAGGCCCTGGAAACAGTGGCTGACGCCTGCGGTAATAGCGTGTATGGAAAAGCCATTTTGCAGATGCGCGATGAAGTGGCAACCGGAACCCAGATGAACGTATCAATGAAACAGTCCGGACTGTTCCCCAATATGGTCGTGCAAATGCTGGCAATCGGTGAGGAAACCGGTGCAGTGGATACCATGCTTTCCAAGGTTGCTGACTTCTATGAAGAAGAAGTGGACAACATGGTTGACGGTTTAAGTTCTTTGCTTGAACCAATGATTATGGCGATATTGGGTGTTCTCATCGGTGGCCTGGTTATTGCCATGTACTTACCCATATTCAAAATGGGTGAAGTGGTCTAGCAGATATTCCAACAAATATCTTTTGGCATAGCCCGCTCTTCGCTATCAGCATGGGCGGGATATCCTGTACTGCCAGACTCTCGAATACATAACATCAACACTAGAAACCTACAGCTACAATGGCTCTCGTTCAACTACTCGAAACCAATACACTTTTTTTTATATGTTTTGTAGGCGCTTTTAGCCTGGCCGTCGGGAGCTTTTTGAATGTCGTTATTCACCGCCTGCCAATAATGATGCAATCAATCTGGCGTGAACAATGTACCGAATTCCTGTCTGGTGACGACAAATCCACTGAAGAAAATTCCGGGACAGAGAAAAAGAAACAACAATACAACTTACTGGTTCCCCGCTCAGCTTGCCCAAAGTGCGGCCATCAGATAACAGCACTGGAAAATATTCCAGTTGTTAGTTATCTATGGTTGAAGGGCCGTTGCTCCAACTGTCAAACCGCAATCAGTAAACGTTACCCGATTATTGAATTGATGACTGCCATATTGTCAGTCCTGGTAGCATGGCGGTTTGGATTTTCATGGGAATGTCTCGCGGCATTATTTTTAACCTGGTCGCTCATCGCATTGAGCATGATTGATTTTGATCACAAGTTACTCCCGGATGATATTACCCTGTCCTTTCTCTGGATCGGGATCATACTTGGGCTGTTCGGCCTGTTTACGGATTCAACCTCCAGCATTATTGGTGCTATTGCCGGTTATTTATCTTTGTGGAGCGTTTACTGGGCATTTAAACTGCTCACCGGCAAGGAAGGCATGGGTTATGGTGACTTCAAATTGCTGGCAATGTTAGGCGCATGGATGGGATGGCAAACTTTACCTGGTATCATATTATTATCATCTTTTGTGGGCGCAATAATAGGCATTTCACTGATTCTCTTTCGTGGTCGGGATAGAAATATACCCATCCCCTTTGGACCCTATCTGGCAATTGCCGGCTGGATTTACCTGCTTTGGGGAACTCAGATCACCGAGTTATATTTTTCAATTGCTGGTATTCAGTAGTACACTATACCTCAAATTCCCCAATTACCTTTTTCGACATGCTTACGATCGGTTTAACCGGCGGCATCGGTAGTGGCAAAAGTACTGTTGCCGAACTATTCAAAGCACTTGGCGTTCCGGTGTATGACACTGACGTCTTTGCACGCCAACTGGTCGAGCCCGGCCAGGCTGCGCTCGAAGAAATCAAAAATGAATTTGGTGAACAAATTATAGATACATCTGGCAAGCTGGACAGGGAAAAATTAAAGCAACAAATATTTAACAACGATCACGATAGAAAAAAACTCGAATTAATACTGCATCCTCGTATTCGCCAACTGTTACTCACAAAAATTAATCATTGCGAAGCCCCATATTGTATCGCGGTAATACCGCTGCTCGTAGAACAGCAATGGCAGCAAATTGTGGACCGCGTTCTTCTGGTTGATGTAACAGAAACCACTCAAATTGTCAGAACGCTACAGCGCGATGAAATGTCAGAGTCACTCGCTAAAACTATTATCAATAGCCAGGCCAGTCGTGAAGCTCGGCTGGCCGTAGCCGACGATGTGATTGACAATAACCAGGGGCTCGATAGCCTGAAAAGCCAGGTGACGGTATTACACGAAAAATATTTGCAGTTAGCGCAGAAATCCTGATGTTGTATTACTGACCTGGGATGACTGTTAAATTCTTATACAAATCAAATTGCGTTTCACACAAAATGAAGCTAAGGTTGATTAATAATCAACTCCATTGCAAAATACGCATATTATGGAAGCAAGCGCTGCAAATACCTTTGAAAATCTGCCGATGCGTGCCAGGGTTATAAAGTTTGAGCACCCCCTAAACGAACGCTATCGTTTCTTCTTGCGACTGGAATATCTCTTTAACTTAATGGAACACCACATGGCCTGGGAATCTCCCGAGAACAGCCATACGGCGGTAACCACTCTGTTAGACACAATAAATGTCGTCAGTCGCACTGACATCAAGACCGAAACAGTTAAGGAACTGGACCGAATTGCAGGTGTATTAACACCATTAAAGGACAAACCTGGTATTGAACTGGGTACGCTCGATGAAGTCCTGTCAACCCTGAAACAACTCAGCGCCCAACTCCGCGGTATTTCAGGCCCCATAGACAAAGACCTTAAAGAAGATGATTTACTAAAAGCACTGCAGCAAAGAAATAATATTGCTGGTGGAATGTGCGATTTTGACCTGCCTGCCTACCGCTACTGGTTAATGCAATTGCCCGAACGCCGTTTGCAGGACTTGCAGTCATGGCTTGAACCCTTCAGACCACTACAATACGCTGTTGAAAGCGCCCTGGATCTGGTGCGTGGTAGTACGGCGCCGGAACGCGAAGTAGCGGAAGATGGTATTTACAAGCGCTCTCTTGATCCAAAATCTCCCTGTCAGCTCATCATGGTCTCATTACCTGTTAATACATCTTATTTCGCGGAATTCAGCGGTAGCAAACATCGTTTTACCGTACGCTTCATGGATGCCACTCAAAAACATCCACTGCAAACCCATGATCATGTTGAGTTTGACCTGTGTTGCTGTAAGTTGTAATTGTTCCTGTTATGGTAAAAACCGTCAAATGTCCCACCTGTGAAAAAGCCGTCGAATGGACTGATGAAAATCCCTGGCGACCATTTTGCAGTGAGCGCTGTAAACTGATTGATTTGGGGGAATGGGCGAGTGAGTCCCACCGAATTGCCGGGGACAATGTTGATGATTTTTCGTTATCAAACCAGGGTGAAAAACAGAATTATTCCGACTAGCGGCATAACGCAACGTCTGAAATCGCTATGAACATGACCTGTTAAACCAGCGCTGCTAATCTAAATTCCACAGCGAGCTAATCCCGGCAATACCCTGTCCACCATTTTGCCAGCTTGTTGTAATATCTACCTGTGTCATACCACCCAAAGCATAGACTGGCATAACCGCCTGCTGCGTCCACTCAGCAAACCTTGCCCAACCCAACGGCTGGGCTTCCGGATGACTGGATGTTTTTTTTAGCGGTGCCAACACAACAAAATCAGCACCGATTCGATTAGCCTGTTCAATTTCACCAAGGTTATGACACGAAGCTGCTAGCAGGAAATTATTTGGTATTGGTCGTTCATCCAGCTTCATTAGATTTTGCGAAGTTAAATGGATCCCATCGGCGGAGATTCCAGACAACAATTCGGGCTCGCCATTTAACAAAACCTTAGTGTGATACTGATGGCATAAACTCACTACGGTTTCGGCCAATGCTATAAAAGATTCACGGGAAAGCTGTTTCGCCCGAAACTGTAACATGTCAATACTAGTCGATAATCGAGCCGTTAATTGTGCAATAAATTTTTCTTTATCGCTGCCTGGCTCGGGCGTAATAGTATAAGTGGTGGGTAACTGAACCGCTTTTATAATTGGCCTGTTAGCTGGAGGAAACAGGAACTGATCCAGTTCATCAATGTCAGTCCAGCGACATTCCTGGCCTTCCTTGCCATGTGCGGTACCGCTATACTCCAGCACTTCCCATACATCGAGCAAAACATGTTTATCAGGATAACGAAATGGTACTTTTATCAGTGGCCGGGCAGCTTTGATATCAATGCCGTTTTCTTCGTGGATTTCGCGGACCAGTGCGTCGTATACCGATTCACCTGCTTCAAGCTTGCCGCCAGGAAACTCCCACAAACCACCCTGGTGTACGTGATCCGGTCTTAGCGTAATAAACACCTGGTTTGTCCGGTTCCGTATTACTGCAACCGAAACATGTATTTTGTCAGTCATGTAAAGCGATCAGGAGGGGGATTAGTTAAGCTGACTCAGGTACGATACTCAGCATTGATTTTGACGTAATCGTATGACAAATCACAGGTCCATACATTGGCGCTTGCATTACCTCTTCCTAACCTGACATTGATATTGATCTCGTCCTGCTGCATGGCTTGTTGCCCAAGAGCCTCGCTATAGCCGGCGTCCACTCCACCGTTACTGACGATACGCACACCATTAAGCTCAATGTCAATATTATTGATATCAAGATCTTTGACGCCAGCTCTACCAACTGCAGCCAGGATTCTGCCCCAGTTGGGATCGGAAGCAAACAAGGCGGTTTTTACCAAAGGAGAATGCGCAATGGTGTAAGCCACCACTTCGCACTCTTCCCGGTCTACACCTTGAGCAACAGACACATTGACTAACTTGGTCGCACCTTCCGCATCGCGGATAATAGCCCTGGCCAGAAATTCAAATACTTCACTAATTAATCCCAGCACCTGTTTATAGTTTGGATCCTCCACACTCTCAATGACTGGCAACGAAGACTTGCCGGTTGCAATCAACACACTGGCATCATTAGTAGAAGTATCACCATCGACAGTAATACTGTTAAACGTTTTAGCAATGATTTGCTGCATACCTGATTGCAGCAAATCACGGGGTATAGCCACATCGGTCGCAACGTAGGAAAGCAGGGTCGCCATGTTCGGGCAAATCATCCCCGCTCCCTTCGCTATTCCCGATACTGTAATTTCATGACCACCTATCTGCATAGATCTCGAAATACCTTTGGCAAGAGTATCTGTTGTCATAATGGCATTTGCCGCCGCTTGCCAGTTATCTTCCTGTAAATTGGAGATTGCAGCGGGTAATGCAGATACAAAATTCTCTACGGGAATGTGCTCACCAATAACACCCGTTGAAAATGGCAATACCTGATCTACCTGGCAGTGAGCCAATTCAGCAGCAGCCCTGCAACAGGCCAATGCATTATCAATCCCTGCTTTACCGGTACCGGCGTTGGCATTGCCCGCATTAATTAACAAATAACGGGGTGATGCAGTCGATATATGCTGCTTTGCTACCACCACTGGCGCAGCACAGAATGCGTTTTGGGTAAACACGGCGGCAACCTGAGATTCTTCATCCAGCTCCATTAGCAACAAATCATCACGATTCCTGTATTTGATGCCAGCCGCAGCGGCGCCAAGGCGCACACCAGGCACTGGTTTCAAAGCAGACCATTCCTGTTTAATTTGTTGTTTATCGAGTTGAGACACAAATTCACCTTAAGAAATTCAGACACATGATGTTGTGCCGTTAGCACAACATCATGCAAAAAAGTTACTCTGAAAGCAAATAAGAAATGAACTGCTAGAAGCTTATTGAATCTTACCGTGGCACTGTTTGTATTTTTTACCAGAACCACAGGGACAGGGCTCGTTACGACCCACTTTTTTACCTTCACGGACAAAAGGCTTTTTCTCGGCCATTGCCGCCGCGCCAGCCTGACCTTGCGGCGGTGCTCCGACGGGGCCACCACCAGCAGCCGCTACTGCCGAAGCTTCTTCATGCTGAAAATTCATCGGTGCCTGTCGACGGCGCTGCTCTTCAACGGCTTCGACATCTTCTTCCGCCTTTACCTGCACACGTGACACAACATTCACCGCTTCATGTTTGATGCGGTCCAGCATTTGCGTAAACAGCTCAAACGACTCACGCTTATATTCCTGCTTGGGATTCTTCTGCGCATATCCCCGTAAATGAATACCCTGACGCAAATGATCCATGGAACTGAGATGATCTTTCCACTGGTCATCCAGCACTTTGAGCATAACCGCTTTTTCAAAATGACGTAGTACTTCGCTGCCCGCCTGCTCTTCCTTCTCCTTGTACGCATCCACCATGGTTTGCTCTATACGCTCACGCAATGTTTCTTCATGGAGGTTATGGTCTTCTTCCAGCCATTGTTCAATGGGCATTGTCATACCGAAATCAGCTACAAGGGCCTTTTCCAGCCCGGGGATATCCCATTGTTCATCCATGCTATTTGGCGGGATATAAGCATCAATCATTTCATTAACGACATCGTGGCGAATCGCTTCAATAGTGTCCGATACATCCTCGGTGGACATCAGCTCACTGCGTTGCTCATAGATAACTTTACGCTGGTCGTTTGCGACATCATCATATTCCAGCAACTGTTTACGAATATCGAAGTTATGCCCTTCCACTTTACGTTGTGCATTTTCGATGGCCTTGGTTACCCAGGGGTGTTCAATGGCCTCGCCTTTTTCCATGCCCAGTTTCTGCATCAGGGCCGCAACGCGATCCGAGGCAAAAATTCTCATCAAGTTATCCTGCAATGACAAATAGAAACGACTGGAACCCGGATCACCCTGACGGCCTGATCGGCCACGCAACTGGTTATCAATACGACGCGATTCATGGCGTTCCGTACCGATTACGTGCAAACCACCCGCGGCAACCACCTGTTCATGACGCAATTTCCATTCTTGCGTTACTTTTTCCCTGGCGGCAGTATCTTTTTCGTCAATACCTGCTAGCTGTGCATCCAGGTTGCCACCCAACACAATATCGGTACCACGGCCAGCCATGTTAGTTGCAATGGTGACTGCACCCGGACTACCCGCCTGGGCGACAATTTCTGCCTCACGCTCATGGAACTTGGCATTCAGCACTTCATGTTTAATACCGTCACGGTTCAACAAACCGGATAACAATTCCGATGTCTCGATGGATGCGGTACCCACCAATACGGGTTGCTGGCGTTCACGGCAATCCTTGATATCCTCAGATATTGCTTCAAATTTTTCTTCCGGTGACATATAAACCAGGTCAGTATGATCCTTGCGGGCAACTGGCTGGTTTGTAGGTATGACCACAACCTCCAGGCCATATATTTGCTGGAATTCGAAAGCCTCGGTATCCGCAGTACCGGTCATTCCGGCCAGCTTGTTATATAAACGGAAATAATTCTGGAAGGTAATGGATGCCAGTGTCTGGTTTTCGTGTTGTATCTGAACGCCTTCTTTGGCTTCTACAGCCTGGTGCAGGCCATCGGACCAGCGACGACCCGGCATGGTGCGACCGGTAAATTCATCCACTATAACCACTTCACCATTGGCAACAATATAGTCGACATCTTTCTGAAATAATGAGTGTGCACGCAAGGCGGCATTGAGATGATGCATTAACTTAATATTTGTCGCATCGTACAGGCTTTCACCTTCCAGTAGTAATCCGGTTTCGGTCATTAGATCTTCCACCTTTTGATGACCATTTTCCGTGAGATAAGCCTGCTTGGATTTTTCGTCGACGTAATAATCGCCGTCGCCAAGCTCTTCGCTTTCCTGGCGTTCCAGCCTGGGTATTAGCTTGTTGATCCTGGTATAGAGTTCTGAACTGTCTTCGGCCGGACCGGATATGATCAGCGGTGTACGGGCTTCATCGATGAGTATGGAATCCACCTCGTCCACGATGGCATAGTTGAGTTCACGCTGTACCTTGTCCTCGGAACTAAACGCCATGTTGTCGCGCAAATAGTCGAAACCGTATTCGTTATTGGTGCCGTATGTGATATCTGCGTCGTAGGCCGCTTTTTTCTCCGCGTGATCCTGGCCAGACAATATGACGCCAACCGTTAAGCCCAGGAATTTATATATCTTGCCCATCCACTCCGAGTCACGCTTGGCAAGGTAGTCATTGACCGTGACCACGTGCACCCCTTTTCCTTCCAGGGCATTTAGATAGACAGCGAGAGTCGCCACCAGCGTTTTACCCTCGCCGGTACGCATTTCGGCAATCTTGCCGTCGTTCAACACCATGCCACCGATAAGTTGCACATCAAAATGGCGCATGCTTAATGCACGTTTGCCCGCTTCACGTACTACGGCAAATGCTTCTGGCAATATTTGCTCAAGCGTCTCGCCTTTCGACAGACGATCACGAAATTCATCGGTTTTGGATTTTAACTGATCATCGCTCAATCCGGACATTTCCGCATCCAGCGCGTTGACCTGTACCACGACTTTATTCATTCGTTTCAACAGCCGTTCATTACGGCTGCCAAATACTTTACTCAGTAATTTACTGACCATTACGTCTCACTAATAATTTGATTAAAAAGTGGGCGAAAAAAATCGATCCCCGAAAAGCAGTGGATTATAACGGGGATAGCACCAATATAGAAATGCTAACTATAGAAGAAGTTACAAATTTTGCTTAATATTTTTGGTTATTTTTTGGCGCTACGGATATATTCCATGGGATCCACAACTTTGCCGTTATGCCAGACTTCAAAATGCACATGAGGCCCGGTTGAACGACCGGTTGAACCCATCAAGGCAACGACCTGTCCCTTTTTAATGGTGTCTCCCACTTTGACCAGGACTTCTTTTGCGTGACCATAGCGCGTGGCGTAACCATTACCGTGGTTTACCTCTACTAACAGACCATAACCATAACGACGACCTGCCCAG
>NZ_CDLKIE010000059.1:0-3102 GCF_975902315.1 Kaarinaea lacus
CAGCGTACTGGCCGAAGGCAGTATGGATGAAGTGCAAAACGACCCTAAGGTCATCGAAGTTTACTTAGGCGAGTAAAGGTCAGGAGAATAACGGTGAGCAACAGCATTTTAAAGATATCTGACCTCAACCAGTACTACGGTGAAAGCCATACCCTGTGGGACGTGTCACTGGATATCAGTGCTGGTACCTGTACCTGCCTGATGGGACGTAATGGCATGGGTAAAACCACCTTACTGAAATCTATCATGGGATTATTACCTGTCGAATCTGGCAGGATTGAGTTTGATGGTGAAAATATAGCTGCTATGCCCGCCGACAAACGTGCGCATATTGGTATTGGATATGTACCCCAGGGCCGGGAAATTTTTGGCCAGCTCACAGTAGAAGAAAATCTGCAAATCGGTCTGCAAGCCAGGAGCGATAAAAAGAAAGTCATTCCCGAACGTATCTATGAACTGTTCCCGGTGTTAAAAGAAATGCTGAAACGACGCGGTGGTGACTTATCGGGTGGTCAACAACAGCAGTTAGCCATTGGCAGGGCGCTTGTCATCGAACCGAAACTGTTAATTCTTGATGAACCTTGCGAAGGTATACAGCCCAACATCGTGCATCAGATTGGCGATGTCATTTTAAAGCTCAACCAGGAAGAAAACCTCACCGTATTGTTGGTGGAACAAAAACTCCCTTTTGCTCGCAGGGTGGGCAAAGAGTTTGCCATTATGAACAATGGTCGCAATGTAGCTAACGGCAAAATGAAAGAGCTTAACGATGAGCTCATCAAACAACATCTCACGGTTTAAACTTGAGCCAACCTGCGGTTTATTTGCAATCGCACCATCATCAAACATCTAGTATGTTCTTGCACCAAAACAGCTCATGGATAACTTCAATATAACATTAAGTTGTTGATTTTATTGCGTGGCATACTCCATGCAATTCAGTAAACACTATACACAGTATTACCAGCACATTGGAATTAACGGCATTTGTGATTAGCCGTTGCTGTAAAACTAATCAATGGATGGCTAGGGTTCCGGCTTATTAATTTTTCACAATAGGCGACTGGTCCGAGAGCCATCGACCTTCCGCATTTTTGGGTGGCTCCCTGCGGACAAGGTTACACGGCGGGATAAAAGCCCGGGAGACTCAACAGCATTAAGCCGTTGGTTCCCCCTGTGCAAAGTTTTTATCAAGCAAATGTTACGTAATGAACATTAACCGTGTTGCCTCTAAGGGGAGTTCTGCAATGAAAACACATAAGAAGTTAATCTTTATTTTTATCCTTCTCTCTATCGCTTTACTGTCCACACCTTTGCACGCCAAAGACAAGTTCAAAGTCTGCTGGTCCATTTATGTGGGCTGGATGCCCTGGGATTATGGCGCCAAAGAAGGCATCGTAAAAAAATGGGCTGACAAATACGGCATCACTATCGATGTGGTGCAAATCAATGACTACATAGAGTCCATCAACCAGTACACGGCCGGTGGTTTCGATGGCTGCACCATGACTAACATGGACGCGTTAACCATTCCTGCTGCGGGAGGTGTTGACTCTACTGCATTAGTTGTTGGTGACTTCTCCAATGGTAATGACGGCATCGTGCTGAAAGGTAAATCCGCGTTAAAAGACATCAAAGGTCAAAAAGTAAATCTTGTCGAGCTTAGTGTATCCCATTACCTGTTGGCCCGCGCACTGGACAGCGTTGGCATGTCAGAAAAAGACGTCAAGGTGGTTAATACTTCGGATGCTGACATGGTAGCGGCCTATGGTACGCCTGACGTCACATCGGTTGTCACCTGGAATCCCCTGCTCAGTGAAATCACTGCCATGCCCAAAAGTGCCAAGGTTTTTGACTCCAGCAAGATACCGGGTGAAATCATTGACCTCATGGTAGTTAACACCAAAACCCTGAAAGACAATCCCAAGTTCGGTAAAGCACTCACAGGCGCATGGTATGAAATCATGGCCGCCATGAAAGATGGATCACCAAAAGCCAAATCTGCCCGTACATTTATGGCTAAAGCTTCCGGTACCGATCTCGCAGGTTATGAAGCACAATTAGCCACCACCCAAATGTTCTTCGATGCAAAGGATGCGGTCAAATTTACCAACAGCCCCAAGCTAAAGAAAACCATGCAATATGTTGCGGAATTCAGCTTTGAACATGGTTTGTTAGGTGAAGGCGCACCCGATGCCGGTTTTATCGGCATTGAAACGCCAGCTGGCTTATATGGAAGTTCAGGCAATGTAAAATTACGCTTTGATCCTTCCTATATGAAAATGGCGGCAGACGGCAAACTATAATTTGTCAATTTAATCTTTTGCATTAACAGGGGGCTAAAAAAACCGGCCCCCTCCACACCCGCGGATCAGAACCATGAAACGTGTAATGAACATACACCCGGGCACGGTGGGTAAAGTATTGCTGGGCATGTTGCCTTTCATCCTTACCCTCATTGTGTATCTATGGGCATCCGATGCGCGCCTGGAAATGAATCCTAATGACAAACTTATGCCATCGTTTACCAAAATTGGCGACGCCCTGGAACGTATGGCATTTGAACCCAGTAAACGTACTGGTGAATACTTATTATGGAGTGACACGCTCGCCAGTTTACAACGCTTGCTACTGGGTGTTTCCATAGCGGCCTTATTGGGTTTAATCGTCGGCCTGGTCAATGGCGCTATTCCAGTAGTGCGAGCTAACTTATCACCCTATGTCACAACACTGTCTCTAATCCCACCCATGGCCATTTTACCAATCCTGTTTATTGTTTTTGGTTTGGGTGAACTGGCCAAGGTAATGCTTATCGTGATCGGTATTACGCCGTTTATCATGCGCGACATGCAAGCGCGCACGCTGGAATTACCAGCGGAACAACTTATCAAAGCCCAGACACTGGGCGCCTCTACCTGGCAAGTAATGGTGAGGGTCATCATTCCACAAATTTTGCCACGCTTGATTCAAGCAGTGCGATTATCTCTGGGCCCAGCCTGGTTGTTTTTAATTGCCGCTGAAGCTATCGCGGCAGAACAGGGATTGGGCTATCGCATTTTTCTGGTAAGGCGTTATTTGTCCATGGATGTCATCTTACCCTAC
>NZ_CDLKIE010000060.1:0-5481 GCF_975902315.1 Kaarinaea lacus
ATGCTGTTCGCGCTGGTGGCCGGTACTTTATGGTTAGTGACGTCAATCTATGCCATTGGCTATATGCGCGGCCATCATGAAAAAAATCAAACCCGCTTTTACGCCGCATTTGCTATCGCGATTAGTAGCGCGCTGGGTGCAGCCTTTGCCGGTAACATGTTTACGCTGTTTCTGTGTTATGAAATATTAACCCTCTCTACTTATCCACTGGTTACTCATTCCGGTACCCCAGAAGCAAAAAGAAGTGGCCGAATCTATTTAGGCATTTTGCTGGGCACCTCCATAGGGCTTCAACTGCTGGCAATCTTAATTACCTGGTCGGTGGCGGGCACGCTCGAATTTACCCATGGTGGCGTATTAGCGGGCAAGCTGGATCCGGCTTATGCAGGGATTTTGTATGCGCTGTTTATTTTTGGGGTTGGTAAAGCAGCGGTAATGCCTTTTCACAAGTGGCTGCCGGCTGCCATGGTTGCACCGACACCCGTGAGTGCGTTGTTGCATGCAGTTGCCGTGGTGAAGGCGGGCGTTTTCACTATATTAAAAGTAACAATTTACATTTTCGGTAGTGACTTTATTTTACAGGCTGGGGCCAGCGACTGGTTAATCTGGTTTGCTGCGGCGACAATATTACTGGCATCGCTGATTGCCATTACCAAAGATAACCTGAAGGCGAGGCTGGCATACTCAACGGTTAGTCAGTTGAGTTATATTGTTCTGGGCGCATTAATCGCAACAGAAGTCAGCATCCTGGGGGCATCGATGCATATTGCTATGCACGCCTTTGCCAAGATAACGCTGTTTTTTGCAGCTGGTGCCATCCTGGTTGCGGCGCACAAGACCGAGATAAGCCAAATGCATGGACTGGGCAGGGCCATGCCCATTACCTTTACTGCATTTACCCTTGCCAGTTTGAGTATTATAGGCCTGCCACCGTTTGGTGGCATGTGGAGTAAATGGTATCTGGCACTGGGTGCCGTAGAGACAGAGCAATGGCTATTGCTTGCTGTGCTGATGATTAGTTCACTGCTGAATATATTTTACTTGCTACCTGTTGCCATACGGGCCTTTTTTTGTAAACCGAAAGCTGGTAAACCACAAGCAGCCAAACCGCAAGCGGCCGAGCAATATACTGAAATAAAAGAAGCACCTAAAACCATGTTGTTTGCGCTAAGCGTGACGGCACTGGTCAGTATCGCGTTGTTTTTCTATCCCGATCCTTTTTACAACCTCGCGGCAAACGCCGCCAAAGGGCATTGATATGTCAAACAGACCGAATGATGAGAAGAGCTATTTGTTTGATAATCCTGGAAACGTTTCACGCTTGTTGTCAGGCTTTTACGTTATTTGCGGTGTTTTATTGTTAGCGGATTTTATTGCCCATCGTCATACAGTACATCCCTGGGAAGGATTTCCTGGTTTTTATGCTCTCTACGGATTTGTTGCCTGCGTGGTGCTGGTGTTGATCGCAAAAGAGATGCGCAAGGTGCTGATGCGTAAGGAAGACTATTACGATGTGGATGAGTGAGCTACCACCTTTTATCCCATTTTATATCGCTGCATTGCTGCTGCTGGTAACGCGGGGCTGGCTGCGCAATATTATTCTCCTGGCAACGCCGCTACTGGGTGGCCTGCAGCTATGGTTTGGGGTTCAGCCTTACGTGCCGATGGTGGCTACCGATGCACTGGTCAGTGCCAGGGAATTATCGTATCAAATGACCGTGTTCGATTATCAACTGGAGTTCATGCGCGTTGATAAACTCAGCCTGTTGTTTGGTTACCTGTTTCATATCGCGAGTTTTATCGCCGTTATTTATGCGTTGCATGTGCGGGATACCACACAGCAAGTTGCAGGACTGCTTTATGCCGGCAGTGCATTGGGTGCCGTTTTTGCCGGTGATTTAATTACCCTGTTTATTTTCTGGGAGGGCCTGGCGCTGAGTTCCGTGTTTTTAATCTGGGCAAGGCGTTCAGAACGCGCCATAAAATCGGGAATACGTTATTTAATCCTTCAGGTAATGTCAGGGGTTTTACTGCTGGCGGGCGCGTTGATTCATTTTCATCAAACCGGTTCGCTGGCGTTTGATTTTATAGGTATCGATAGTGCGGCCGGCTGGATCATTCTTCTGGCATTCGGCATCAAGTCCGCATTCCCGTTTTTGCATAGCTGGTTAACAGATGCCTATCCGGAATCAACACCAACGGGTACGGTGTTTCTTTCAGCCTTTACAACCAAGGTGGCTGTTTATGCCCTGGCGCGTGGTTTTCCCGGTACCGACCTATTGATCTATGTAGGCGCAATCATGACCTGCTTTCCCATTTTCTATGCCGTAATTGAAAACGACCTGCGTCGCGTGCTGGCGTATAGCATGATCAACCAGGTGGGTTTCATGGTCTGCGGTATTGGTATCGGCACTGCACTGGCATTGAACGGCGCCGTTGCGCATGCCTTTAACGATGTCATCTTTAAAGGGCTGTTATTCATGACCATGGGCGCGGTGTTATATCGCGTGGGGAATATCAATGGCTCCGATCTGGGTGGCCTCTACAAAACCATGCCCAGGACGGCCATTCTTTGTATTGTGGGGGCGTCATCTATTTCCGCTTTTCCACTGTTCAGTGGCTTTGTCAGTAAGTCCATGGTGATGAGCGCTATGTTAGCGGAGGGCCATAATTATTTATGGCTGATGTTGTTGTTTGCTTCGGCGGGCGTTTTTCATCACGCGGGAATAAAAATCCCGTACTTTGCCTTTTTTCATCACGATTCGGGTATTCGTACGCAAGAAGCACCTAACAATATGCTTGTCGCTATGACAATTGCGGCAGTGTTATGTGTCTTTATTGGTTCACAGCCACAATACCTCTATGCATTGTTACCCTGGCATGTAGAGTACTGGCCATATGATGTTACTCATGTGTTGGCACAGTTACAGTTGCTGTTTTTTTCTGCGCTGGCATTTGTCTGGTTAAACAAACAGGGTCTGTACCCACCTGAGTTACATTCGGTGAATATCGATGTTGAATGGCTGTATCGAAAACTATTGCCGGCCACTGGGCGAGTAAGCCTCAACATACTGCAAAGTGCCAATCGCCAGATAGCAAAGTTTACTTTAACTGTCTGGCAAAACCTTCAATGCGCATTTCAGACCAGCCGTTTGTCGCAGTACCACCTCGCGAGTAGCTGGCCAACCGGAAGCATGGTGTTATGGATTGGGGTTATTCTGGGTGGGTACTTACTGATGGATGTGTATTTTTAGTATCGTGAATGACAGTTGCAAGCGGTCTGCAGGCTTTCAGGGTTTCACTGTATCAATTTTTAACTATACGATAAACCGAGATTCGTCGCGCCAGTTTGAAAGCCGACATTTGGCCTTCAAATAATCACTGTAACGAGTACAATTAGCGGTACTGGGTCCGCATTTTCACGTGTTTGATATTGAGGCCCAGCGAAATAATATTAAGTATTTCCAAAGTTGAAGACCTGAAAATCTGGCATGAATCCAGTTAAATTGAGCGGGACAAACTATAATGGAAAAACTCGTCAAAGGCTTTCTGAAATTTCGCAATGAGGTGTTCGAGAAAAAGCGAGCACTATTTTCCAGGCTCTCCAGCCAGCAATCGCCACGGGCCCTGTTTATCACCTGCTCCGACTCGCGCGTCGATCCAACATTGCTAACCCAGGCCGATCCAGGCGAACTCTTTATTCTAAGAAACGCCGGGAACATAGTTCCTCCTTATGGCTCTATGCAGGGCGGTAGTACCGCGACTATTGAATACGCAGTGTCCGTACTAAAAGTACCGAACATCATCGTCTGTGGTCATACCGACTGTGCCGTCATGAAGGCGCTGTTACACCCCGAAGAGGTAAAAGACCTGCCCGCGGTGCGCGCCTGGGTTAACCAGGGCGAAACCACGCGGCGTATTATGTGCGAGCATTATACCGACTGTGAAGACGACGAAAGACTAAGCATTGCTACACAGGAAAATGTCCGGTCGCAACTCGACAACCTGCGCACCCATCCTTCAGTCGCGCTGGCGCTGCGCGACGGAAAAGTCAAACTACACGGCTGGGTGTACGCCATATCAACCGGCGAAGTCTGGGTTTATGATTTCGATACGGAGGGCTTCGTGCTGCTTACGGAGAAGGCAGCTGAGTAACAACTGTATTTTGCCCTGATTATGCGGAGGGTTTGGTTAAGCGTACGGACTTCCTCAATTACCATCATCCTGATGGCGACGATATTCTCTAATGGTTCCAGATTTGGAATGTGCTGATCAGTTAAAACCAACTTATATATCGTTAAATCAAATTACTTTGCATGATGGATGATCAGCTTTTCAAGCGCCTGATGCTGACCTGTATCAACTTAAACCGCTAAAATAGTGGTTAAAATAATTCCAGTTCATTCGAAAAGTAGCAATCTTTGTATATAGCATTTGTTTCATCAAAAGGAATTGGCAGCCTGCGGGTTGTTAAGCTTTACTTAGAGGGTTTAATTATAAACAGGAGGGTATCACCGTGGCAGCATCCGAAACGTTTCCCATCGCAACAATGGACAAGTTTATTGTTGCCTCTGATGGCTCTAAGTGTAGCGAAAGTGCGGTGCGCGAAGCGATACAATTAGCCAAGCGCTATGGAAGCAAACTTTACGCAGTATGCACAGCCCAGGTGACGCTGGGTCAGCTCGAGTACGCGGCGGACGTGGTATCTGAATTTGACAAGGCCGCCCGCGAGGCATGTACTTCAGTTAAAACACGTGCCGAAGCCGAGGGCGTCGATTGCGAAATGGTTATCCACGAAGGTGAAGAGCCTTACGAACATATAGTCAGTGAAGCGGAAAATCGGCAAGCCGATGCCATCATTGTCGGTCGGCGCGGACACCGGGGATTAATGAAATTGTTAATGGGTAGTGTCACGCACCTGGTGATTGGTCATGCACCCTGTAAAGTGCTGGTCGTTCCAAAATTGGGAAAACTGACGGCACAGCGTTTACTGGTTGCCACTGACGGTTCCGAGTTCAGCGACAAAGCGGTGTCAGAAGCCATTAGCCTGGCCAAACGCACCGGTGGATCGCTCATTGCCTGCAGCGTTGTCCATCGCAGTCTCGATGAAAACATGGCAAATGACTATGTCAACAAAGTGAAAGACATGGCCAGCAATGAGGGAGTCAACGTTGAGACGATAGTTGCACAGGGCAACGCTTGCCAGGAGATCGTTGGCGCTGCAGAAGAAAAAGAGGCTGACATGATCGTCGTGGGTACCCATGGCCGGACCGGTATCAGCAGATTCATGATGGGATCTATTGCCGAACGCGTGGTCGGCATGGCTGATAAAGCAGTGATGGTTGTCAGGGGATAGCTTGAAATCAGGTCTCCTCCTTTTGTAGAGGAGGATTACGAGCGCAGGGACGTGTGAAGGTATGAGCAATTGAATGTACCGGGTAGTACGACGCAGGATGCTAAAGACGAGAAGCAATTGTCGGG
>NZ_CDLKIE010000061.1:0-6292 GCF_975902315.1 Kaarinaea lacus
CTAAGCCTATAAAAAGATTGAAATACTCATCTTCCAGATCACCAGGCTGCACCTGTTGCGCAGCGAGTCTTAAGGCGTGCCAGGAACTGGTTAAAGTGTCGTCATCCATTACCTCAGACACTTCAATATTTTTAAGCATGTTTAACAATTCAACGTTGGGAGGACTTGCTAACAAGGCACCCAGTAGCCGATACACATCGGCACGCGCCTGCCGCTCTTCATTGCGCTCAATGACGAATGAGCTTTCTGCCGTTTCCTCATCGAATGTCATGTCAATTCCTCGGAGGCGTTTTGTTTCTGTTGTTTGAGTTCTGCTGCGTAGATGTCTTTTACCCGACAATCATCGCACATTTGAATGCGTTTGAGCGCATCACCCTGAAACATTGCATGTTGTTTTAGCTTTGTGGTCATATGTTCGATGACGCTTTGACTGGCGAACGCTTTTCCACATGAAATGCACAGGAATGGTTGCTCTTCATAGAGAATGCGCGGAGTTTGACGTTGTTCCCTATCGTATAAATAACGTGGCGAAGGCTCGATGGCATCTTCCGGACAGGTGCGCGTGCAAAGACCACACTGCACACAATCATTCTCAACAAACTTTATCTGCGGTTGATTGCCACCGGCAATGAGGGCCTTACCTGGGCATTGCCAGACGCAAGACATACACAGAGTACATCGTTGCGAATCCACCGTCACTTCCCCGAAGAGTGCGCCCGCTGGTAATGCTACCAATGGCGCTGGTGTCGGTGCGTACTGGTAAAGATGATCTACCGCGGCACGAATCACTTTACGCTTGTCATTGGACTCATATAACTTTGCGATGGGTACCTGATTACCCTGCTCTGCTAGCGGCAATGAAACCAGGCTGTCGCTGATATTATTATCAGTCAGTAATTGAATGGCATCACCGGGATAGCCCAGGCCTGTTAAAATCGCGGTCGCATAACTGAGTTGCTGTTTGATTTCTTTCAACACCCCGGGCGGTGTTTGGGGTGTCGCCAGCAACATCACGGCGCTGGCCCCATAGGACAAACATGCCAGCCAGCCGTCCATTCCCAGGCTACCCAGCTCTTCCAGTTCAAAAGGAATCACGTTATCCGGTAGTTGATCAGCTTGTGTTTCCACGCTATCACGTCCGGTGGACGCATCGTGAAACAGCAGAACCGGATCTTGTCCCCCTGCCTGTTGATAAGTACTTAGCATGGCATGCAAACTTCTTAGACTATCACTCAACTGAGGATAGCTATAGGTGATTGCACCGGTGGGACAGGCAGTGGCACAACTGCCTGCACCCTGGCATAAATTAGGATTGACACTGATGGTATCGCCCACTGAGGTAATGGCATCGGTGGGACAGGTCTCAATGCAGCGTGTACAGGCGGTGATGTGACTGCGGCTATGCGCACAAATATCAGGGTTATAGAGAAAATATTTCGGTTTCTCAAATTCACCCACCATGGCCGGGATTTCCTCCAGAGCATTTTGCAACGCCGTATTATCGGCAACAGCGTAATAACCCGGAGGTTTAATCTCACTACTCAGCAAATCTGCATTCGTCAGGTCCAGGACGATATCGATGCGAGCGCGGCTGGTGCCTAGCGCTTCGCGCAAAGTCGTCTGTTCACGTGGCGTTACAAGCAGCAAATCAAAGTCGCCAAGATAGCCCTTAATCGCCGTCACGCTTCCCTGAATTGTTGCGGATAACTGGGCTTTTTTGTCCGCCGTGTTGCTGGCAATTGCTTCAAGTTTTATGCAGGGTTTACCCTTATCCGTGTCCAATATCACCAGTGTACAATCCAGTGTCGTATGTTGCGCCAATTGCACTGCAGCCTGGCGGGCAACATCATCATGGCCCAGAATGTAAACACAACCGGTTGACGAATAATTAATAAGCGCGGTGGGTTCAGCTTGAATCACGTCGGACTTTTCCATAGCTTTTGCACGGGCTAATCCATTCACGCTGCTAGCATTCAGTTTTCGTGTTAATTCTTTTGCCAAATCGTCCATTGCGTCTTTACATCATCAAGAATTGGTGGTGTGGTGATGAGAAAGAACCACACTACTCGCCTGGTCTTCCTCTGTGTTACTAACCTCTGTATTACTAACGCCAGTTTCTTCTTCAGCTACAGCAACAGCGTCACTCGAATGTTCAGGTTCTAACTCATCTGCCTTTTCAGTCTCATTATCACGTTCGTGTTGCGCATCATCGAAACTCGCCGGTGACTTTTCTGCTTCACGCTGCAACACGCGTTTCATGTCATGCGGAATGATATCCCCGAGTGTTTCAAAATGGGTATAGTCATCATCGTAGTCATTCAGGCCATCAGTAATATTGAACTGCTGAAAATGAAATAATTTTTGCAAGGCCCGGCGGCGCAATGTTTCGCTTACTTTGGGTGACAGGAACATCGAAAAATCAGAATGTTCATCCAGCGTTTCAAGAGGCGGCATATCGTCATCGGTAAGCTCAGGTTGAGTGTGCTGCGGTTTTTCCACCAATTCTGCATCAACACCTTGTGCTGACTGTGCATCGCCACCGGGTGAGACATTGTCTGCATTGTCTGAATCATCTTCTTGCACCTGGGCTGAGTCCAGTTTGCGCTTACTCCAACGACGCAGGAATGGTTCCTGCGTTTCAGTATTTTGTACAGGCTGATCTAAAGATGGCTCCTTAGACTGTTTCATTATGTCGTTCCCTTTTTCCTGCCTCTTTCCAGTTCTCGCGCCGGCGCTTTCTTTTCTTTTCCGGAACATAATGCGCCAGAACGAATTGCTCAACCCAGCGGTAAAGTTCTGCAGGCATATCAACGGAGTAAACGAGCTCTTCAACCTCCATATAAGAAGTCGCTTCACCATAACTTAACGTAACTAGATATGGCTCGCATTGGTTGCTGTCTGTTTCATCTGTTCGACAAACGACAAAAGCTTTAGGATTGTCAGACATCAAATTATGATAATAACTCTCAGCATCGTCTTTATACAGCTCGACGTTCAAACCAGCACAAAGGTATTCCCTGTTTTCTGAATCATTTCTGATAACCTGCTTGCCACTCCCGAACTTTTCACCGATGTCTCCAACGATTATGCCGTCTACTTCCCACTGACCGCTGGACCATGCGTTGTCAGGTGTTAATTGGTAACGCATCAACACAGACACGGGAAATTTTTCTCTTTGACTTTGCATGGATGAAAAACCCTGATACTTGTCCATTATTTATACGGTGAAAAATATTTATTTATTGATTGATCATAGTATAAGCTTAATAATTAGGTAAGTGGTTTTAAAACTCTATACTCAACAGTAACCTTAATCTTTATCCGTAAAACAGGGTCAGTAGTAAACGACACACACATTAACATATTACGGTTTACCAATATTGTTGTGGCGGATTGACACATGGATATGACAACAGCCAGCAATTCAACAACGTTGCCCGTTCTTATTGATCGCTTTGGACGGCATGTCAATTATGTTCGGATTTCGGTAACCGATCGCTGTGATTTCCGTTGTGTGTATTGCATGAGTGAGAACATGCAGTTCGTACCACGTAATCAAATTCTGACACTCGAGGAAATTGCTTTTGTCGTCCGTGCTTTCACCGAGTTAGGGGTTACCAAGGTTCGTATCACGGGCGGTGAACCCCTGGTCCGCCGCAACATTACCTGGTTATTCGAGCAAATCGGTCAACTTGATGGATTGCAACAATGCGTACTCACTACCAATGGTTCACAACTGGCGAAATACGCACAGGCGCTGCATAGCGCTGGTGTCGACCGCATTAACATTAGCCTCGACACTCTGGATCCGGAACGCTTTAAAAATATGAGTCGTGTCGGCGACCTGCACAAGGTGCTGGAAGGAATCGCAGTTGCGAAAGAATGTGGCTTTAAGCGAATCCGCATCAACGCTGTGATTCTTAAA
The DNA here is from genome assembly GCF_975902315.1 of Kaarinaea lacus. Taxonomy (NCBI): domain Bacteria; kingdom Bacillati; phylum Cyanobacteriota; class Cyanophyceae; order Nostocales; family Nodulariaceae; genus Kaarinaea; species Kaarinaea lacus. Next base: position 3,926 of record NZ_CDLKIE010000061.1, read on the forward strand.
AATTATAACCACGACGAAGTCGCTGACCTGGTGGCCTTCGCTGTTGCGCAATCTCTCGATATGGCTTTTATTGAAGAAATGCCCATGGGTATCATCGGTGAACGCAGTCGCGAAATCAGTTATTACTCCAGCGACGCAATCAAGGATGATCTCGAGCAACATTATCACCTGCTTAAAGAACCTGACTACACCGATGGTCCGGCACGCTACTACCAGGTTGCTGGCAGCAACACACGCGTGGGATTCATTTCTCCCCACAGTCATAATTTTTGCAGTCAATGCAACCGGGTACGCTTAACGCCGGAAGGACGCCTGTTATTATGCCTTGGGCAGGAGCACTCGGTGGATTTACGACACATCATCCGCGCTCATCCAGGTAATATTGATATCCTGAAGCAAGCCATCATTGATTCCATGGCAATTAAACCCCTGGGCCATGATTTTGATCTTACTTCGAAACCCGTCATTTTACGCCATATGAATGTCACCGGAGGTTGATGTGAATGATACGACAAGGCTGTATCGTCCGGAACTAAGTCAGGCGGGACTCGCGCCAACGCACACGATTACCGCCACCGACGAATTTGGCGATGTACGCTCTGTACAAGTTGCCGGGGAATCGCCTTTGACATTGTATGTTGACGATCGGGAAATCGTCACCTTAATGACACTGGGCACACACCCTGAAGCCCTGGCCCTGGGTTATCTGCGCACGCAACGATTTATTGATGACATTAAACAAATCAGGTCGGTGTTGGTTGATTGGCGAACTGAATCCGTAAAAATCACGACCTGGAATGGCGTTGAAGGATGGGATGAAAAATTAAAAAAACGCACCGTGACCACCGGATGCGGGCAAGGAACCGTTTTCAGTTGCACATTGGATAAGCTTTATACGGTTAAGCTGCCTAAGGTAAGCATCAGGCAATCTGATATATACAAGTTGCTAGACAACATTCGCCAATACAATGAAATTTATAAGAAAGCGGGCGCTGTGCATGGTTGTGGGCTCTGTCATAATACCGAAATCAGCATGTTTGTGGAGGATGTCGGCCGTCACAATGCTGCAGACGCTATCGCGGGTTACATGTGGCTCGATCAATTGAAAGGTGGCGACAAAATATTTTATACCACCGGTCGATTAACCTCTGAGATTGTCATGAAAGTGACGCAGATGGAAATACCCGTTTTATTATCGCGCTCGGGAGCCACCCACATGGGACTGGAACTGGCGAGGGAACTGGGTGTTACCATGATTGCGCGCGCCAAGGGAAAACACTTTCTCATTTATAACGGCGCCGAGAATTTCGTATTCGATGCACAACCCCAGCGGCTACCATTAAGAGAAACCGTTTAACAGACTTGAATACACCAACACACAATTGAATCAACTGCATAATTATGACAGGGAAATTTCGCTTTCAATCGTATGCTCCAGATCCAGGTCAGGTACTTCAAGCCGCATGGTGGCAGTAATGCTATTCAGGCCCTGTAATTTTCCCGACGCTCGCATTTGCTCCAATGCCTTCTCGATTTCCTGTTGCGATGAAATACCGACTTTCTTTAAAAATTTTCGGATATCCATGGTGGTTGCATCCATAGTAGTACTATCGTCGCTCATCCGGCACCTCCTTTATGAAATATTTGCCGTCTTTATTAAATTTCTAAATCCGAACTCAGTATTTTGTTTCATATCCTGCCATTATAGATTGACAGGAAAACAATACTACGGGGAGTCAACACATGAAACAACTAAACGCTGTTCGTAAACTATTCTTAATAACTGCCTTGCTGGCGTGCAGTCAACTCGTGTACGCAAGCGCGACGGTTATTCGCCTGGCCACTACCACCAGCACGGAAAACTCCGGTTTGTTAACCGAAATACTGCCTGAATTTGAACGTACAACCAATAATAAAGTACATGTCATCGCCGTGGGTACCGGCAAAGCCTTACGACTGTTAAGGGAAGGCGACGTTGATGTCGTCCTGGTGCATGCCCGCGCAGCAGAAGACAAACTGGTTGCCGATGGCTTTGGAATAAACCGCAAGGATGTCATGTATAACGATTTTGTGATTGTTGGCGATCCGAGCGACCCGGCAAAAATCCAGGGCACATCAGATGCCACCCAGGCGTTAAAACATATTGCGCAACAACACGCGTTATTTGTTTCACGCGGCGATGATTCCGGTACACATAAAAAAGAAAAGCAGCTTTGGCGTGAAGCCCAGGTTATTCCCGATGGCAAATGGTATCGAGAAGCCGGACAGGGCATGGGTAAAGTGCTGCAGATAGCCGGTGAGCTCGGTGCGTATACATTAACCGATCGTGGTACCTGGCTGGCTTTTCAAAAAAATTCGCCACTTAAA
>NZ_CDLKIE010000062.1:0-9947 GCF_975902315.1 Kaarinaea lacus
ATTCAGGCCGGCGCCGGTATTGTGTATGACTCGGTTCCGGAAAACGAATGGAACGAGACCATGAATAAAGGGCGCGCCATTTTCAAAGCCGTGCAAATGGTCGAAGGCAAATTGCTTTAGGGTTGGGTGAGCTTATGTTACTGATGATCGACAATTACGACTCCTTCACCTATAACCTGGTGCAGTACTTTGGTGAGTTGCAGGCCGATGTGAAAGTGTATCGCAATGATAAAATTACAGTGGCGGAGATTGAGAAACTCAATCCCGACCACCTGGTGATTTCACCGGGACCCTGCACACCTAACGAAGCAGGTATTTCACTGGAAGCCATCAGGCACTTTGCAGGCAAGCTGCCAATTTTAGGTGTTTGTTTGGGGCATCAAAGTATTGGCCAGGCGTTTGGCGGTAAGATCATTCATGCCAATGCCATAATGCATGGCAAGACATCGATGATTCATCATAAAGGCGAAGGCGTATTTGCCAATCTTGATAATCCATTTGAAGCGACACGCTATCATTCGCTGGTTATTGAAAAACAGTCACTACCCGATTGTCTGGAAATTACAGCCTGGACGGAAGACGATAAGGGTGAGATTGACGAAATTATGGGTGTGCGTCATAAAGAACTGGAAGTGGAGGGTGTGCAGTTTCATCCCGAATCCATACTCACAGAACATGGTCACGCCATGTTGAAAAACTTTTTATCTCGCTAAAACGCGAATGGAAGAAATGTAGGGTGGGTATTGCCTGCCGGAACAAGCCTGAGAGGGAAATAACCATGGATATGCCATCAGCCATTGCAGCAGTCATTGAGAAACGTGATCTGAGCCAGGATGAAATGGAGTCGGTGATGCGCACAATTATGACCGGCGAAGCCACCCAATCACAGATAGGTGGTTTCCTGGTGGGGTTGCGTATGAAAGGCGAAACTGTTGATGAAATCACGGCTGCTGCAACAGTAATGCGCGAATTGGCAGAGCATGTAAACGTTGCAGGACCGCATTTGCTGGATACCTGCGGTACCGGTGGTGATGGTGCCAAGACATTCAATATCTCCACCGCTGTCGCATTTGTGGCAGCAGCGGCAGGTGCCAAGGTCGCCAAACACGGCAATCGATCCATCTCAAGCAAATCCGGCAGCGCCGACGTGCTGGAAGCAGCGGGTGTCAATCTGGATCTAACCCCAGAACAGGTAGCGCAGTGTATAGACAAGATCGGTGTCGGTTTTATGTTTGCACCCAAACATCATAGTGCTATGAAGCACGCCATCGGGCCGCGCAAGGAAATGGGTGTTCGCACCATCTTCAACGTACTCGGTCCACTGACCAATCCGGCTGGTGCGCCGAATCAATTGCTGGGCGTATTCAGTAATCACTGGGTCGCACCGATAGCGCAGGTGTTGAGGCAATTGGGCAGCAAGCACGTATTGGTAGTGCATGCTGAAGATGGTATGGATGAAATAAGTATTGGTGCGCCAACGCGGGTGGCGGAACTAAAAGACGGTGAGGTGAGAACTTACAATATTACGCCAGGTGAATTTGGCATTGATCTGGGTGATGTTTCATCACTGGCAGTAGACGATGCTGCGCAATCGCTGGAAATGATTAAAAACGTGTTTAATAATGCACCCGGTCCCGCGCGTGACATCGTGTTGCTAAATGCAGGCGCAGCCATTTATGTGGCAGGTTTGTCAGACAATATTGCAGGAGGCATCGAAGTTGCCAGGGAAATTATCGCTAAGGGTGAAGCTGCTCAGAAGCTTAATGCCTTAGTAGAAGTCAGCAAGCAGTTCTAGCGCAGCTGTAATTCACATACCTTATGTCCGCTACTCCCGACATTCTTAGAAAAATTCTCAACCGAAAACTTGAGGAAATTGCCGAACGTTCGGCGACGACCAGTTTAAATGAACTGAAATCACGCATTGCATCTGCTTCTCCAGTGCGTGGCTTTGTTAGCGCCATTAAATCAACCATTCATCAGGGCAAGCCTGCGGTCATTGCTGAAATAAAAAAGGCTTCCCCCAGTAAAGGTGTGATACGCGAAGATTTCGATCCTGTTGCCATTGCCAGGTCATATCAGCAAGGTGGCGCAACATGTTTATCAGTCTTGACGGACGTGGATTTTTTTCAGGGCTCCGACGCTTATTTACAACAAGCGCGTGAAGCTTGCGACTTGCCGGTAATTCGCAAGGACTTCATCATTGAACCCTACCAGGTGTATGAAGCACGGACTATTGGCGCCGATTGTATTCTGCTTATTGTCGCTGCTTTAAGTGATGCGCAGTTACAGGAGCTTTCATCACTTGCCAAAGAAATCAATCTGGATGTGTTGGTGGAAGTGCACGACGAAGAAGAACTGCAGCGTGCCCTGGCTCTAAATACAACGCTGATCGGTATCAATAATCGTAACTTGCGTACCTTTGAAGTCAGCCTCAATACTACAATCGATCTATTACCTCAAATTCCAGAGGACCGCATCGTCGTTACCGAAAGCGCCATTCACGCACCACAAGATGTCGCCTTGATGCGCCAACACAATGTAAATGCTTTTCTGGTTGGAGAAGCCTTTATGCGTGCCGACGATCCCGGCGTTAAATTATCTGAATTATTTAATCGCGTTTAACAGGCGTATAAAAACCTGCCTACCCAATTCTTCTTTTTTATATTCAGGCTATTATTTACCTCCCCCTTTTGTAAAGGGGATTGAGGGGTATTAAATCAGCGCGAGTTTAGTCCTCTCTATCACTTCTTTTAAAAGAAGGGGATAATAAAAAACCCTCAACCTGATCGGAAGAGGGTTTCAGTATTAGAACAAATATTCTAATTATTCTAACGAGTATTAAATACTACAATGGTTTTACCACTGGCAGTAATTAATCCCTGCTCCTCCAGCGTTTTTAATACCCGGCCCACCATTTCCCGAGAGCAACCTACAATACGTCCTAATTCCTGACGGGTAATACGAATCTGCATACCATCAGGGTGAGTCATCGCATCAGGTTCCTTGCACAGGTCGATTAAGGTACGTGCCACACGACCGGTTACGTCCATGAAAGCCAGGTCGCCAACCTTGCGGCTGGTTTTCTGTAAACGGGTTGCCATTTGAGTTGCCAGTTCGAAAAGGATCTTGGGATCTTTTTCCGACATTTGGCGAAAGCGTGGATAGCTAATCTCCGCTAACTCGCATTGAGTGCGAGCACGCACGAATGCGCTGCGATTGTCCAAATCCCCAAACAAGCCCATCTCTCCGAAGAAGTCGCCTGCATTCAGGTAAGCCAGCACGATTTCATGTCCAGAATCGTCTTCGATCAGTACTGTCACGGAACCGTCGACGATGTAATACAACACATCCGGTTTGTCACCTGCATAGATAATCAGACTTTTGCTTGGGTAACGACGACGATGACAGTGCTCCAGAAAAGACTGGATAGTTTCGTTTTCCTTTGGCGGCATTGCAATTGAGTGTGCGTGCATAATTTCACTCGGCCTCTGTTGTCCAGTTAACGTCAAATAAGAATTTTCGGGCTATCAAAAGACATAAGCTGCCCACCATACTTTTCGGCAAACCCAACCCATATCTTTAAGTAAATTCACAACATGTTGGTTAAAATGCGCGCAAAACCACAAGAAATCTCTCGACTTGATCACAAAACAGGCAGTGTAATGTCAACCAAAAGTGAGTGAGTAGAAAAAGAAATCCTCTTCCTCTCTCTTTGGTTAATCCTCCCTTCACCTTAGCAGGATAAAAGAGCCCAGAATTGGACGAGGCAGAGTGCTGTGGGGAGCCAGCGCCGAGAGCGATGCAGGAAGCGTATGGGGTGAGGGGTTAGGTAACACCCCCGATTTTGTGCTGCGTCAACCACAATGCCGGCGGGTATGCTAATCTTGAGCCCGAATTGAGATTTGAGGGCAGTCAATGAAAGCAAGAGTGAAGTGGGTGGAGCAGGCCACCTTTATTGGTGAAAGTGGTAGCGGACACGCGGTAGTGATGGATGGTCCGCCGGACCATGGGGGGCGGGAATTGGGTATACGTCCGATGGAAATGATTTTGCTGGGCACAGGCGGTTGTACTGCATTTGATGTAGTACATATTATGAAAAAATTCCGCCAACCTATCACTGACTGTGTTGTTGAGATTAGTGCTGAACGAGCAGAGTCTGAACCCAAGGTGTTCACCAAAATCCACATTCATTTCATCATCACGGGTAAGGATCTACCGGAAAAACAGGTCGAGCGCGCGGTAAGTTTGTCGGCGGAAAAATACTGTTCGGCCACGCAAATGCTGGGGAAGGTAGCCGAGATTACCCATGATTATGAAATTGTCACTTTGGAAGAGTAATTTTAAAAAAATGCGTGTATGATACGCGGCTCGTTTTAGACTGGCAGACGGCAAGAGCTAATAATTAACGGTAATAATTTAGTGTGAGAATATGCAGAGTAGATCTCAATGACCAGACCAAATCCCACATCTGGAATGCGCCACGTGGCACTCAACGTCAAAAATGTTGAAGCCTGCGAGCACTTTTATGTCGACCTGTTAGGCATGCAGGTAGAGTGGCGCCCCGATCCTGATAATGTATACCTGACATCAGGTAACGACAATCTGGCGATCCACAAAACCGCCGGAGAAATTAATGGTGGTCAGTCGCTGGATCACATTGGTTTTATTTTGAATGACATTAATGATGTGGATGTCTGGTATGAATTTTTAAAAGCCAACAACGTGGCTATTAAAAAGAAACCTAAAACCCATCGTGATGGTGCGCGCAGTTTTTATTGCACAGATCCTGAAGGTGTCATTGTGCAGTTGATTTATCATCCGCCGTTGGCGAAAGGCTGAATTTAAAAGGTAACCTTACCTTGTTGGTATTGATCCGGGGGTCGACGAGTGGACGACAAGACAATCAAGCTTCAGTTAAAAGATTTTAACAACTTAACCAAAACCTTAAGTTTTAATATCTATGATATTTGCTACGCTAAATCCCCGCAGCAGGTTCGCGACTATATAGAGTATATTGATGAAGAATATAATGCTGAGCGTCTTACCAATATTTTAAAAGAAGTTGCCAATATTATTGGTGCTACCATATTAAATATCGCGCATCAGGATTACGATCCACAGGGTGCCAGTGTAACCATGCTGATTGCAGAGCATGAGATTTCCAATGTTGAGGCACTTCAAACCGAGTCACCAGGTCCATTGCCGGATTCCGTCGTTGGCCACCTGGATAAAAGTCACATCACCGTGCATACCTATCCTGAGAGTCATCCCGACAACGGGATCAGTACCTTTCGTGCCGATATCGATGTATCGACTTGCGGGCAGGTATCACCACTAAAAGCGTTAAACTTTCTTATCCATAGTTTCGATTCGGACATTGTTACCATGGACTATCGGGTGCGTGGCTTTACCCGAGATGTATATGGCAACAAGCATTACATCGATCATGATATCAATTCCATTCAAAACTTCATTGCGCAGGATACCAAAGATCGTTATCAAATGATCGATGTGAACGTATACCAGGAAAATATCTTCCATACTAAAATGCGTCTAAAAGAGCTTGAGCTGGATAATTACCTGTTCGGTATCGACGAGAAAGATCTTAGTGAAGTCGAGAAATCACAAATAAGTTCTCAGCTTGAAATAGAAATGCTGGAAATTTACTACGGCCGGAATATGGATTGATATGTTAGGGTGTAGTTAACCAGTTTGCGCGAAGCATTAAATCCAATATGCTGTTTTAGTCATGATTTTAGAGGTTAGCGTCATGGCCTTCTTGATGGGTGTTGGTAGCTCTGCAGCACCGGCTTCCAACGCTGTGGTTGCATGATGCTGTTCATCAACTTTCATTTGTTCCAGGATGGCACGGCTTTTTTCATCATGTTGAGGGAGTTGTTCAAGATGACTTTCCAGGTGTTTCACCACTTGACGCTCTGTTTCTGTGACAAATCCCAGGCTCCATTTATCACCAGCTAATCCGGCTACTGCGCCAATAGTTACTGAGCCGATATACCACACGGGATCAAGCAGGCTGGTCTGAGTACCTAACTCTACCGTTCTGGTTTTGCACCAGGCGAGATGATCCACTTCTTCCTGTGCTGCTTCTTCCATTTGTTCACGTACATTGGGTAGTTTTGCTGTAAGTGCCTGGCCTTGATACAAACCCTGGGCGGCCACTTCACCGGCATGATTGATACGCATTAAGCGGCCGGCAAGAAGTTTGTCCTCGCTGCTTAACTCTGAATCTTTTTCTGTATCTGCTGGATTTGTTCGGGTGGCATGGTTCTCACCAAACAGGGTACGCACGCCGTTATCGACATGGGCGATGAGATGGTCAAGAAAACTAAAGTGTCGTTGATTCATATGTCGAACCATACACCGAGCACACTCTGGACTCAAGATTGCACAAAAATCGTACTGTATATACGATGAGTTGCCCAGCGGTTATAATGACGCACTGTTTTAAAAGCACCTGAAGCATTAATAGCCTTATGTCTTACTATAAACATCATATATTTTTCTGCACCAATTTACGCGAGGATGGAACTCAGTGTTGTCAGGCATTTAATGCCAGAGCCATGCGAGACTACGCCAAACAGCGCACGAAAGAATTAGGCATCGCAGGGCAAAAGGGCACGGTGCGAGTGAATATCGCCGGCTGTTTAAACCGTTGCGCTGAAGGACCGGTTGCCGTGGTGTATCCTGATGACGTCTGGTATACCTATGTGGATCAGGAGGATATCGATGAAATCATTGAAGAGCATCTGGTGAACGGCCGCGTGGTGAAGCGCCTGCAAATTTAAACGCATCAAACCAGTCTGTTCATCCTCTTATTTCTTATCAAGCAAATACTAATCACATTTTAAATATGAAATCAGATGTTACTGAAACGCATCAGGGTGAATTGCATTTATATGATGGTCTCGAAGAAGTCCCTCCTTCGGGCGAAAACTTTTTAATCCCCGGCCCTGAAGGCGTGTTGGAAGCGCTGCTGGTTCAGCCTGAAGACTTTGAAGAAGGTCACCCCATTGCAGTGGTTTGCCACCCCCATCCATTGTACGGCGGAACCATGGCGAACAAAGTGGTATATATTGTTTCCAACGCATTTAATCGATTGGGTATAGCAACGTTACGGTTTAATTTCCGCGGGGTGGGGCATTCGTCCGGACATTATGATAATGGCGTTGGTGAGGTGGGTGACTTGAGTGCCGTGGTCAGCTGGTTCAAGCAGCGCTATCCCAGCTCGCCAGTATGGCTGGCGGGATTTTCCTTTGGCTCGTTCGTCGCGTTTACCGCCCATGAGAAAGTTGGTGCAGAGCGCTTGTTGCTGGTGGCGCCGCCTATCGGGCGGTTTCCGTTCAATCCAGAGCAATGTGTCGATATTCCCTGGATGGTTATTCAGGGCGGTAAAGATGATGTGGTATCCCCCGAGGAGGTTTCCGTGTGGGTGCAGCGATGTCGCAACAAACCACACTATGAGTGGTTTGCGGATGCGGATCATTTTTTCCATGGTCGGTTGAACCGAATACGGCAACTAATTCTTGATCAATGGAGTAATCCCGTAAAAAGGACGACCGCCCAATAGAACCAGCTGTATTCCTCCCTTTTTGACTAAATAATTTTTAGTCTTGACAAAATATTATTTATAATACACCATCATCCCGGGTGTTACGTAGACGATTGACCTGTTCAGGTTGGTACGCACACCTCTCTTATCTCTGATGTTTCCACAGCAGTTTCCCGTTCGTGCGGATGACTGCTGTGGATTTTTTTGAATACAGAGAATAACAAAGTTATCCATCAACTTGCATTATTTTAAAATATAACTATACTCTAATATAGATTTCATGATTAACTCGTGATTCCTCCATAGCAAATCATCCTCCCTGCTTGGTGGATTTTTTAAAGCGCCAAATCCCTAGTTGGCGCTTTTTTTTGGCCAAAGATTGTCCCCGATTTTTGCCCTTTTTTGCATTGAGAGCCCCGAAAGACCTTGACAGCGGCGGGCTCAGATCTTATGATCCTCCGGCTTTTCTGGGCTGTTTTTCAGAAGATTTACGGAGCACAAAATGAAGACTTTTAGCGCAAAACCTGCAGAAGTACGTCGAGACTGGTACGTCATCGATGCCACGGATAAAACCCTGGGTCGTATGGCCACTGAGATCGCGCGTCGTTTGCGTGGCAAGCACAAAGCCGAATATACCCCGCATGTTGATACCGGTGATTACATCGTCGTGGTTAATGCGGAAAAAGTGCAGGTTTCTGGCAATAAAGTGCAAGATAAAATGTATCACCGTCATACCGGTTATCCCGGCGGTTTGAAATCCATGTCTTTTGAAAAAATGGTTGATCGTGCTCCAGAGAGTATTATTGAACTGGCGGTAAAAGGCATGTTGCCCAAGAATCCTCTGGGACGTGCTATGTTGAAAAAACTAAAGGTCTATTCAGGGCCTGATCACAGCCATGCTGCCCAGCAGCCGAAAACTCTGGAAATATAGTCCACAATCGAACTATCAAAAATTCATAATATTTAACATTAGATATAGCAGCGAATTTAACTATGGCACAAACACAAAATTACAGCACCGGTCGTCGTAAAAGTTCTGCAGCACGGGTATTTTTACGTCCCGGCTCTGGGAATATAACTGTCAACAAGCGACCATTGGACCAGTATTTTGGTCGCCAAACTGCACGCATGATTGTGCGCCAACCGCTGCAATTAGCTGAGCTTGAAAACAAGTTCGACATTGCCGTCACAGTAAGCGGTGGGGGTAACAGTGGCCAGGCGGGTGCGATTCGTCACGGTATCACACGCGCGTTGATGGAATACGACGAGACGTTACGCCCTGCGCTACGTCGAGCTGGTCTGGTGACCCGTGATGCGCGTGTTGTGGAACGGAAGAAAATTGGCCTGCATAAAGCACGTAAACGTCCACAATACTCCAAGCGTTAATTATTTTAGATTTACGAATATAAAAAAGCCGCGATTCATCGCGGCTTTTTTTATGTCCTTAATTTTTCGAGGCGGCTATCTTTAAAACTTTTTATAAAATCAACAAATGTCTTCACCGCTACCAAGTCAGTGTTGTGTGATGGTAGTGACTTGCGGTTTTTGCGAGTAAAAGCACGCTAGCGGTGTCTTTGGAGTTTATTAGCTGAAAATCCAGGTGCCATGTTGTTTTTTTACCATTGGCTAAGTGACCAATAAATGACCGAATCAGCGAAAATATTGATCAATTTGTGTGCGCCATGTCTCATTTTCGCCACAGTTACACCAAAAATAGGAATTATTTGGCATTAATCTGTTGCACTTTTGCCAATAACTGCTATAAATACGCAGGTCAAATGACAGAAACCTATGGGGAGTTAATCCAAATGAAAATGAAACATAGTTTAATCGCATTAGCAGTAGCTGGCGCCACTAGCGCGGCAGTAGTCACACCAGCGCAAGCGGGTGATGTGACAGTTTATGGTATCGCGCAAGTAGAACTTGCTTCTGTTAGTTATCAAACAGAAGCATCAGAAATTACACCGGGTGCTTGTGATGGAACACCTAGTGTGGCTGACGGTTGTAACGGTATCGACATTCTCGATAACTCTATGGGCCGTGTTGGTGTTAAAGCGTCTGAAGATTTGGGCAACGGCATGAAAGGCTTGGCCAAGTTTGAATTCAAAGCCGACACTGCAGACAACGAAGCAAGCACTGGAATTTCTTTGACTGCTCGTGAGTCCATGGTTGGCCTGAAAGCTGGTTGGGGACAGGTTGAAGCAGGTCGTTTAAAGTCTGCTTACAAATACGCCGGTGGTGTTAAATACGACGCGTTCGTAGCGACTACATTACAAGCTCGTGGTAACGGCGGTATGTCTGGTAAGGGCAAATACGGTCAATCAGTTTCTTTGGGTGGTCTTAATGCCTATGGTCACAATGGATTCCTGAAAAACCA
>NZ_CDLKIE010000063.1:0-6408 GCF_975902315.1 Kaarinaea lacus
ATAGGTAGACCAGGGCGGCGAAACTGCGCTGAAAGACGCCGAACAGTGGCTAACCAACGCAGCAGGAAACGTCGTTACCCAGGGTCACATCAGCAAGTTTGACGGCAACGACGAACTCTATGACAGCACGATAACTGCCAACTCCTTAGGCTGGGATGTCAATGACGCCGGTAACTGGGATGCCGGCAACAGCCAGGCTGTTACTACATTAAACAGTTTTCCAAGTGATGCCTCCGTTATCCCCGGAGCACCGCGTTACATTATCGAGTATGTGGGTCGCATCGGTGACCCACCACTAAATTTCACCGATCCTGACTTGCGGGAATTCGCATTTCGGGTGGTTGCCATTGGTTGGGGGCAAGACAAAACCACCAAAGTGGTTTTATCGAGCACATTTAGCAAACGTTTAAGTTAAGACAACGTACAAATAATACTTCTACAAAGTAGTAGCTGTGAGGAGAGTACCATGAAGTTGGGTCACAAAAATGTTCATTCGCACTGGATAGCGTTATCAGCTCTAATAGCTTATATAGTGGGCAGCAGTGCAATGGCTGCGCCGGGCGCTATCTCGACAAAACCATTGATCCTGGAAACCACACCCGTACAACCCAACATTTTCTTCCTGGTGGATGATTCCGGAAGTATGAACTGGGAAGATTTGTTGAACGCCGGAACCGAATTCCCGGCAACAGCACCTGTCAGTACTTTGGACTTCTCTCCTGACAATGCCCTGGAAAAACGCTTACTCTGCCGTGGTTTTAATGTCATGGCCTATGATCCGGACGTTACTTATGAACCATGGGCTGGTGTTGATAGTGCAAACAATGCTTATAGCAACCTGACTTTAACAACGGCTCGGGACAATCCCTACAGCACCACCGTTACCGACATCAGCGGCCATGTTTATGTAACATGGACAGATTCGGACTCCGATGGTGAATATGATGGTCCAGGCAGTACTGATATTGACTCATCATCCTCGACGGGCGACGAATGTGATATCAGTAACCCGGTCAGTGTCAGTACATTAACGACAGCACAAAAACAGAATTACGCCAACTGGTACAGCTACTATCGTAAGCGCGAGTATGTTGCCAAGCGGGCACTGTCCCAAATCATTAAAGATTCTTCTTCACGTATCGGGTTAGGTACACTGCACAACCACAATAGTGTACGCACTGTTGTAAAAGATATTGATGATATCACCATCCCGGTTGATGCTACTGCACGAACTAACAAGAACAATCTATTAGATAATCTTTTTAATATTGACAGCTCCAACGGCACACCATTGCGTACCGCCCTGGAAGACGTCGGCGAATATTTTGCCGGTAACATGAGCGCCAGCTGGGGCGCCAGTCCAATACTTTCTTCCGCTAATGGTGGGCAGTGTCAAAAGAACTTCGCCATTGTGATGTCCGATGGTTTCTGGAATGGCAACAATCCTGGGGTAGGCAATACTGATAACGGCAACGGCCCCTGGGATGGCGGTTCACACGCAGATAACGTGAGCAACACCCTGGCCGACGTTGCCATGAAATACTATGAGACGGATCTGGATACTACACTTGAAAACAAAGTCGGAAAAATTCCGGGTATTGATGAAAACACGGCTCAACACCTGGTAACTTACACGGTTGCGTTTGGCGTTAACGGTACTCTAACCGCGAATCCACCTAACCGCACTGATGCGTTTAGCTGGCCAACACCGGTTTCCAACGAGTCCACCACCATCGATGATATGCGTCATGCGGCATGGAATGGGCGCGGTCAGTTTTTAAGTGCGGGTAATCCACAAAAACTGATTAACTCACTGAAAAATGCGATCAAGGATATTGATTCACGTTCAGGAACATCGGCTGCGGCAGCCTTGAATACCACCAGTTTACAAACCGACAGCCTGATTTTTATGGCCAGTTACAACTCTACGGGCTGGCTGGGGAATCTGAGCGCTATCGAAATTGGTCAGGATGGCACGTTGGGATCGCTCAAATGGGAAGCCAACCAGAAGTTAACGGAGATTTCATCAGCCGACCTGCAGACGACCCGAAAAATTTATACCTATGACGGCACTTCCGCCAAGCTGTTTAATTCATTAAACCTGACTGCGGACCAAAAAGCCGATCTGTTAGTTGGCAAACCTGCCGCTGAAACAGACAGCGCTTACCTCAGTCGTATCATCAAGTTTATTTACGGCGATCACGCCGATGAAGCCGGCGGCGCTGGCTTACAATATTTCCGGAACCGTGCTGATCAGCGCCTGGGTGATATTGTCCACTCGGCGCCCCAGTACGTTGGCGTACCCAGCACACCCTACCCTGACACCATTGAAGGAACCAATTTATATTCAACCTTCAAGGCCAGTCAGGACAGTCGCGATGGTACAGTCTATGTTGGTTCCAACGACGGCATGTTACATGCGTTCAACGCAAAAACCGGTGCCGAACGCTTTGCGTATATCCCTAACATGATGTTTTCCACTGAAGCAACAAAAGGCTTACATGCCCTGGCGAATCCAGTTTACGGACATAACTATTATGTAGACCTGACACCTGCCGTTGCCGACGTCTATGTTGGCGGCTGGAAAACCATGCTGGTTGGCGGCCTGCGCGGTGGTGGTAAAGGCATCTTTGCGCTGGATGTTACTACCGAAGGATCCATGAGCGTTCAGTTCGAATTCACCCATGCTGACCTCGGTTATACTTTCAGTGAAATCCAGATTGCAAAAATGAACAACGGAAAATGGGCCGCTGTGTTCGGCAATGGTTACAACAACACCGGAGATGGTAAAGCCAAGTTGTTTATTGTCTATCTCGACAATTCCGGTTCGAAGATCATCGATACGACTGTAGGCTCAGTCAGCAATAGCGATTGCGCGGATGCAGGCAGCGACTGTAATGGCCTGTCGACTCCGGCATTGGCGGATCTAAATGGTGACGGAAAAGTTGATCGCATTTATGCCGGTGATGTTCAGGGCAATATGTGGTCGTTCAACGTAAGCGATCCCAGTGATGCCAACTGGACGACGGCCTATGGTACCGAGCCGCTGTTTATTGCCTGTCGCGCAGCGGGTACTACCTGTGATGCGGCAGATCGCCAACCGATCACCTCCAAACCCGCACTGGCGCGTCATCCCGACCAACGGAGCGCAGCAACATACACTAATATAATGGTAATGTTTGGCACCGGTCAGTTTATTACCAGCGGCGATGTTACCAATACAACATCACAAAGCGTATACGGTATCTGGGATCGTGGTGATAGTGATTTGACGCGCAGCGACCTGGTGCAACAGACCATTTCTTCATCCGTCAGCAAAGATGCCCTACCTATTCGCGTCAGCACAGATCTTAGTGTTAATTACACCAGTGATGTGGATACTACTGACCATGGTTGGTACTTCAACCTTCCCACACAAAAAGAGCGTGTCGTGGTCAACCCCGTTGCTTACGGCGACCTGCTGTTTATCAACACCATGATCCCCGAATCACCCCAGGTCTGTGACAATTCCGGGGGTACAGGCTGGCTGATGGCAGTCGACATCTATAACGGTGGCGAACCCGACTTTGCACCGCTGGATGTAAATGATGACGCGGTATTTGACGACAAAGATGGCAACACCAGTGATGTGCTGGCGGTGGGCACCAAAATAGATGGTATACCCACAGAATCGAAATTCGTCAGCGATAAACGCATCACGGTTGATTCCAACAAAAATGTAAATGTTGAGTCAGTACAGGGTGTACCGCCGGGAACGCCTTCTCGCATGTCATGGACAAGCCTGTAGATTGGCAAATCTGTCTAACCGAACAATTGATATTGACTGAATTATTTTAAAGAGGTTAACACCATGTTAAATAGAGCAGGAATCACATTAGGCCTTCTCGTAGCTTTATTACTATCTTTGACAGCAGCACATGCTGACGGATTAGAGGAATTTGTAATGAGCCAGCTGGATGGCAAGGGAACCGTCGACAGCATTAATGTTGCCGGCAAGCAATTAGTGATTGATGATCGCAGCTATGTCATTTCGCGCAGTACCACGGTATTTGATGTCAATAACCGAAAAAGGGTTTCGCTTGATGGCATCAAGGCAGGAGACACGGTGGGCTTTAAATCCAAACCATTGTCTAAACCCACGGCACCGTACGATCAGTCACTGATTAAGATCTGGATACTACCTTCCAAAGGTTAACGGGTCGAAAAAATCAAATCCGGAATAAACTATCCCTAGTAGCCAACGTTGTAGTTAAGATATTTTATGAACAATAGAAATTCCACTCGCACCTATATGCACTCAATGCACTCATCAATTGCCGGCATTACGCTCATCGAACTGCTGATTACTATCACCATTCTGGGAATACTGGCCGCAATCATGGTTCCCAGTTTCAGCGGCTATACCAACAAATCACGCCGCACCGATGCAAAAATCGCCCTGGCTGATGCAGCAAAAAACATGGAACGTTGCTATGTCACCCGCAACCAATACAACCATGCCAGTTGTATGAGCTATCCCGCTTCCGGTGCCGGCATGATACTATCTGATGAAGGTCATTATAAAATAGTCGCCACTTCATTAACCGCGACGACTTATACACTAACCGCCAGCCCGTTAAGTTCCAGCCCTCAAAGTAATGATGATCACTGTAAAAATTTCACGCTTGATAGCACTGGCACAAAAGGCGCGACCAACAGTGATTGTTGGTAAACACGCTGAGACGACGACAATTGTTATTCCAATAATAGAAATTAACTCGACTACAAATCAGAATTAACAAAATATAACGATCCTGATTCTGTTTATTTTTAGATCAGATGATCATCATTTTTTAATCCTTAACACTACCTATTGCTCCCACCTAAGTAAGCTAACCACTAATCCGGGCGTTCGACCGCTCATCCGGTTATAATCGTCAGCCCAATCGTATTTGTAGGATACTGGCGAGCATGTTCCGGGGGGAAAAACAACAGGGGTTAACACTCATTGAGCTGATGGTAGCGCTTGCCATCGCCATGATCGTCATTGCCTTATCAACCCCCCTATCGAATCTTTTCCAACAAAATCGTGTCATCAGCCTGGAACACGAATTCGTTACATCACTGAACCTTGCGCGTAGTGCTGCAGTCAGCACCGCGGCACCCGCAACAGTTTGCCGCGCTGATACCGTAAATCCGAATATTTGCGCACCCCCGGTACCTGGTCCCTGGGAACAGGGCTGGATTGTATTTGAAGATCCCAATAACAATTGCACAATCGATGCTGGCGAACCTGTATTACAACAACACACCGCGTTAACACCCGGTTATACACTCCGCGAACCAGCTATTGGATGCATAACATATAACAGGACTGGTTTTACACCTGCTGCTGCCGGCACCTGGAGCTTGTGTGACCCAAACCGAGACCCGCAGTTTCAACGCGCAGTCAATCTTAACGTAACCGGTCGGGTAAACCTGTTGACCCCCCCACAAATAGTAGCTGCTGGTATTGCCTGCCCACCGCCTCCTCCTTAGAGATGAAAATGATGCGAATGAATAAAAATACTGCGGGATTCACCTTAATTGAAATACTGATTGCAGTGGTTATTTTGTCCATTGGTTTGCTGGGCATGGCAGGCATCCAGTTACAGGGATTACGCGGTACCACCAGTTCCACCTTGCGCAGCGATGCCAGTATAATGGCCAACGATATTGCTGAAAGAATCCACGCCAATAATGGCGGCATCGCTATTACCGGCGCCGCTCAGAATACTCACTACTCCGATGTCGACACCACGACGATTGCCTGCGCAGCGCCACCGGCATTGTGCAGTGCCTCCCCGGGTACTCCGGTAGTACCGGCATGCGCCAACGCAGGCGGTGCGAGTAGCATGGCCGCTTCAGATATATTTGAATTTGCCTGTGGCCTGAATGGCACCGGCGGAGTGAACGGCCTGTTACCCGGTGGCTCAGCCAATATTTCCTGCAATACCGCGGGATGCCCTTTTGGTTCGGAGCTTACTATCAACGTAAACTGGTCTGAAGTTGATCCAACCACCGGAAATGCAATCAATAAAACCGTAACAATGGTGATCATTCCATGAAACACACAAGATACCCATCAAAGTTCCAATCACAACAACGTGGTTTTACCATTGTTGAGATCATGGTCGCCATCACGTTGAGCATGGTCCTGATTGCCGGCGTCATACAAATTTATATAAGCAGTAAGGAATCGTTTCGGGTACAAAATCAACTGGCACGGCTGCAGGAAAACCAGCGCATTGCCATAGAGTTTCTGCAACGGGATATTAGTCAGGCAGGATTCGTACCTTATCCCGGCGGGCCAATTCCTGGACCAGACATCACGGTAATAGATGGTGGCGGAACCAACCCTGATACGATAACAGTTCAATATACTTCGGC
>NZ_CDLKIE010000064.1:0-3358 GCF_975902315.1 Kaarinaea lacus
ACCCAGATCGCCAGCTTGGAATGATCAGGATCATTAATCTGCATGGGTGGGCAGGGTGGAAAACAGGCACCACAACAAATACATTTCTTCTCATCAACTTCCAGAGAAGGCTTGCCGTTCACCATGGCAGGGCGAATAGCCGCAACCGGGCAACGTGCTACGACTGAAGGACGTTCACAGGCGTTGGCCACCAGGTCATGGTTGATCTTGGGTGGTTTGGTATGTTGAACGTTGATGGCGATGTCGCCCTGGCCACCACAGTTGATCTGGCAGCAAGAAGTTGTGATATGCACACGGTTAGGCATGGTTTCATTGACGAACTCGTCGTAAAGCTCGTCCATCAAGGACTTAACCACACCAGAAGCATCGGTACCGGGGATATCGCAGTGTAACCAGCCCTGAGTGTGAGAAATCATGGTGACCGAGTTTCCGGTACCACCAACAGGGTAGCCAGCTTCTTCGAATGCGTCGATTAACGGCTGAACTTTCTTCTCGTCAGTAACAGTAATTTCCATGTTACTGCGGATAGTAAAACGTACATAACCATCTGCGTACTTGTCGATGATGTCGCACAGCAAATTCAGCTCAAAGGGACCTAACTGACGCTGTGTGCCTACGCGCACTGTCCATACTTCGTCACCGGTTTTTGATACGTGGTGTAGTACACCGGGACGTGTACGCTCATGCCAGGCCCATTGGCCGTAGTTCTTGATATATGCTGGGTGCATGTATTGAAAAGCGTCGGGACATCCGCTTTCAGTAGGAAATCTTGGTTGTGCTGCTTCGCTCATATATAGCCTCCAAATGCTTTAGTAATTTTGTCAACTTTTCGCCGTACTATTTAACAACGCCCTCTTAGTGAGGGCGTTGTTGTTGGAGTATTTAGCCGGCAGCCTTTCGTTCTTTCCACTTCTCAGCTTCTTCGTCCCACTGATCGGTACGAACGTAGCTACTCACACGTGGGTTGTTGATCATGTTCGGATCTACGTCAACGCCGATACCTTCCAGGAAGTTAACCAGGCCGATACGGTCGATGGTTTCACCGCAACGTTCGTGCTCCAGCGCATTTTCTGCCCAGAAGTCGATAGTTTCTTCAGCTAGCTCTTTAAGCGCTTCGTAATCATCTTCAGTTTCGAGCTTCATGAAAGGAACGATGACAGTACCCATGGTGTCACCGATTTTCAGGGTACGTTTACCACCAATCAGCACAGTAACACCTTTGTCGTCCCCAGGTGACAGGGCTTTGGTCATTACATTGATGCAGTGCATGCAGCGTACACAGTTGCGGTTATCTACCGCTAATGTGTCATCATCGTTAAGTGACAGTGCATTAGTAGGACACTTGCTGACAACGCTATCAACCACGTATTTGCGTCCTTTTGCCTTAACGAATTTTTTAACTTCTTTCTGGTCGACTTTCATATCGTCGCGCCAGGTTCCGATGACTGACATGTCTGAACGCTGAATAGAGTTCATGCAGTCGTTGGGACAACCAGAGACTTTAAACTTAAATTTGTAAGGTAAAGCAGGGCGGTGCATGTCATCGACAAAGTTGTTCACCAACAAACGATGAATTTTTTGCTCATTGGCGCAAGATTGTTCGCAACGCGCGGCGCCGATACAGGACATCGCAGTACGTACACAAGGTCCTGCACCACCTAAATCCCAACCATAGTCATTAATTTCATCGAAGAAATGTTGAGTGTTGTCAGTAGTAGTACCGATAAACATGATGTTGCCGGTTTGACCATGGAATGCGATCAAGCCAGAGCCATATTTGTTCCAGGAGTTGGATAACTGGCGCAACATGTCAGTAGAGTAATGGTTGCCTGGAGGTGGTTGTACGCGCAATGTGTGGAATTCTTTTGATTCGGGGAACATGGGCTTGCCGCTGTCGTCCATGAGTTCAGTGAAGCGTGGAATGATACCGCCGCCATAACCGAATACACTCACGGTTCCACCTTTCCAGTAACCGAGACGTGTTTTGTAGGAATGCTCTAATTGACCCATCAGGTCGACCATCATGTTGTTGTCGGTCGCCAGACGCTTCAAACCATGCACGAAGCTAGGCCATGGGCCTTTTTCGAGTTCGTCTAGCATGGGGGTGTTGTGGAAAGGTTTGGTGGATGTTTTCTCGCTTGGTACATATGTACAATGTTTTTCAGGATTTTTTGGTGTTTGCTGTGCCATTACCCGTGTCTCCTCAATTGAACTCGAATTCTGTGTTAGCTAGCTACTACCGCATTTACTACCGTATTAATAATTCTGTAACGTGAGACCGCACTTACCCTTTGACCTGCACGTCACAACTAAAATCTCAGACTCTGAATTGCGCTAAGTATAAAGAAGAATTCTATGAAACGCAGTCCAATGTGTAACCTAATCTGATGGGTTAGAGTGTTACAAGTGGCTCTATCCCTTTAGTGATATACGTCTGAATCCCCGACTGGATGTAGACGTTTGTTACATACCATTGCTATAAACGCGTTGTGCATTTGATTGCACTTATAATTGTTTATCTAACCACTATATATAGTAGTGATTTAGTAGTGATTCAAAGCGCGTCGAATCTTGTAACCGCGCGGCAGTATATTAAATATTGCTAATATAGTAAAATATTTGGTTCGCTGACTTGCCGAAATATCAACTAACTGATTCAATTGCTAATATTAAACATGAAAGCGTGTGCTGATACATCTTCGCTTCTCCAGATGCCCAGTTTAACCGACACTATGTCTCCATTTGATTTAACTAACAATCAGGAATACAACGTGTGGCGCGACGCCAAACTGGAGAATTATCCCCAGGCGGTGGATCAGCTCCTGGTAGAAATCGCTGACATCAATAATCTGTCAGATTTCGAGCATCAGGCGTTAGTTGATCAATGCAAAAAGACTAATGCTGTCATTTACCGAAGCCGTGTTCCCTTGAGCACAAAAAATAGCCTGAGTAATATTTGCGCAACTTTTGGATTGCAGCACCTGGATAAGAATTTGTACGCTGACGATGATGGGATTTCCGCCTTGCGGGTGTCGTCGCAGAAGCGTCAGTATGAATACATTCCTTATAGTGACAAGCCCATCAAATGGCACACCGACGGTTATTACAATTCGCCCGAGCACAAAATACGCGCAATGGTGTTGCATTGCGCAAATCCTGCGCAAAAGGGTGGCGAGAATTTCCTGCTGGATCACGATATCGTGTACATTTTAATGCGAGATGAGAATCCCGAATATATTGCCGCTTTAATGCAGGCAGATGCCATGACCATTCCTGCCAATATCGAACAAGGTGTTGAAATTCGACCTGCGCAAACAGGTCCGGTGTTTTCAATTGATGAAACGAGCGGGGATTTGCA
>NZ_CDLKIE010000065.1:0-5873 GCF_975902315.1 Kaarinaea lacus
CACCCGCATCGTTTGCGACATTCCTTTGCCAGTCATTTACTTGAATCCAGCGGTGATTTGCGTGCAGTTCAGGAACTGCTGGGGCATGCGGATATTTCCACAACCCAGATATATACGCATCTGGATTTTCAGCATCTTGCCGATGTTTATGATCGTGCACACCCGAGGGCAAAAAAACGCCGTACGAATTGATAAAGTTTGACCTGGTAACTTTAAATTGCCAGGAAAGGACATTATATAAAGTCAATTAACAGCGTCGGCCTCAAACGGCTGTAGCAAATTTTTCGGCTTTAATGGTTAACCTGCTGTATTAAAAAGCAATTTGGTCCAGAAACTGCACGGAATATGCTGTCTTTCAATAAACCAGGCCGCGCGGAATTACATCAACTCAGGCGTAGAACCTTTGTAAAGAATATTAAGCAATCATCACGCAAACAAGGAGCAATGTTTTGGAACAATTTCATGGCACCACTATAGTCTCGGTGCGGCGCGGGAACAAAGTCGTCATCGGCGGTGATGGCCAGGTTTCCATGGGGAATACCATCATGAAAGGCAATGCACGAAAAGTGCGGCGTTTGTATCACGATCAGGTGATCGCCGGATTTGCCGGAGGCACGGCCGATGCCTTTACCTTGTTTGAGCGTTTTGAAGGCAAGTTGGAAAAACACCAGGGGCATCTCACTCGCTCGGCTGTTGAGCTTGCCAAAGACTGGCGCACGGATCGTATGCTACGGCGACTGGAAGCCTTATTGGCCGTAGCCGATAATACCACTTCACTGATTATTTCCGGGAATGGTGATGTCATCGAACCGGAACAGAACCTGATTGCTATTGGATCTGGTGGCCCTTATGCACAGTCGTCAGCCGTGGCTTTGCTGGAAAATACGGAACTGGATGCGCGTACCATTGTGGAAAAATCTCTGGAGATAGCAGCGAATATTTGTGTCTATACTAATGACCACTTAACCATAGAAGAACTTGAAATAGAATAGCTGAGAAGAAATCATGTCACAAATGACCCCACGTGAAATCGTCCAGGAACTGGATAAACATATTGTCGGGCAATCTGAAGCCAAGCGCGCTGTAGCAATTGCATTACGTAATCGCTGGCGGCGTTCACAGGTCAGCGACGAATTGAAAAGTGAAATTACTCCGAAGAATATATTAATGATTGGGCCCACAGGTGTGGGTAAAACTGAAATAGCCAGGCGTTTGGCTAAACTTGCCAACGCACCGTTTGTAAAAGTGGAAGCGACAAAGTTTACCGAAGTCGGTTATGTTGGTCGTGATGTTGAATCAATTATTCGGGACCTGGCTGAAATTTCAGTGAAGATGACGCGCGAAGCCGAGATGCTTAAGGTTAAGCATCGAGCGGAAGATGCAGCTGAGCAGCGTATCCTCGATATTTTATTGCCACCGGCACGCAGTATGGGATTTGCCGAATCGGTAGGTAACGAGATGGAAGAGGATTCCAATACCCGGCAGAAATTTCGCAAGAAACTTCGCGAGGGGGACCTGGATGACAAGGAAATCGACGTTGAAATCAGCGTTAATCCAATTGGTGTTGAAATTATGGCACCACCGGGAATGGAGGAAATGACCAGCCAGCTACAGGGTATGTTCCAGAATTTAGGTGGCAGTCGCACCAAAACACGAAAGCTGAAAATCAAAGATGCATTTAAACTGTTAACCGATGAAGAAGCCAGTAAACTGCTCAACGAAGAAGATATTAAGTTACGAGCGGTAGAAAATGTCGAACAAAACGGCATCGTTTTCCTGGATGAAATGGACAAGATTAC
Source organism: Kaarinaea lacus (assembly GCF_975902315.1). Lineage (NCBI taxonomy): Bacteria > Bacillati > Cyanobacteriota > Cyanophyceae > Nostocales > Nodulariaceae > Kaarinaea > Kaarinaea lacus. Next base: position 1,800 of record NZ_CDLKIE010000065.1, read on the forward strand.
CAAGCGAGGCGAGTCATCCGGACCTGATGTATCCCGCGAAGGTGTGCAACGAGATTTACTTCCCCTTGTGGAAGGTTCAACGGTTAGTACCAAGTATGGCATGCTCAAGACCGATCACATCCTGTTTATTGCATCTGGCGCTTTTCACCTGGCAAAGCCATCAGATTTAATACCAGAGCTCCAGGGCCGCCTGCCAATTCGTGTTGAACTTGCTGCATTAACGGTTGATGATTTTGTACGGATCCTTACGGAGCCTGATGCGTCATTAACAGATCAATATACAGCGCTATTGGCAACAGAAAACGTAGAGATAGAATTTAAAGATGACGGTATCGCGCGTCTTGCAGAAGTTGCCTGGCAAGTGAATGAACGTACCGAGAATATCGGTGCACGACGATTGCATACGGTAATGGAGCGTTTGCTGGAAGAAGTATCTTACAAAGCGTCTGATATCTCTGGCCAGAAAGTTATCGTCGATTCAGCGTACGTTGATGAACAGCTCGGTGATCTGGCAACCGATGAAGACTTGTCGCGTTACATCCTGTAAGCGTCGTATTCAGAAAGATTAGATTGGCTGCTGAATGGCAGTATGAAATGAACAGTTTGTTTGAAGGGGAACAAAATGGCCGATAGCTCACCACGCCCAACCGATATTAATTTACATCAAAAGTCCAAGGTACTGGAAATCAGTTTCGAGGATGGAAAAACATTCAGCCTTCCATGCGAATATTTGCGAGTCTATTCTCCTTCCGCGGAAGTTCGAGGCCATGGCCCGGGCCAGGAAGTACTGCAAGTTGGAAAAGAAGCGGTCAACATCGAGAAAATTGAGCCAGTAGGAAACTACGCCATTCAATTACATTTTGATGACGGGCACAGTACAGGCATTTATTCCTGGGAAACCCTGTACACCATGGGTGCGAATTACGAGGGACTGTGGCAGGAATATCTGGACCGTCTGGAAGCAGCTGGCCACAAGCGAAAAATGACTTAACAATCAGGTTTTTCTCTCTCAAATCAATATTTTCATCGTACCCCCGGTTCAGCGTAGTAATTTACATTCCCCTTTGGTTTGTTAGCGTGGGGGAATGACCAATTTCTTGATATACTTCAGAAAATAGATATCCAGTGTGTCACCGCCAATGAGGTGTTGAATCCTTAACCATGTCTGACAAATCACAAAACACGACCCATTTCGGCTACAAGCAGGTACCGGAAAATGAAAAAGCCGACAAAGTGGCAGACGTATTCCACTCTGTTGCTGACAAATACGACTTGATGAATGACCTGATGTCATTTGGTGTTCATCGTTTATGGAAACACTACACAATCCGATTGAGTAAAGTAAAAGCCGGGCAACGCGTACTGGATATTGCCGGTGGTACCGGCGATTTAACGGCAAAATTTTCCCGCCTGGTAGGTGACGAAGGAGAAGTCGTATTAGCTGATATCAATGCATCCATGTTACAGGTGGGTCGTGGCCGGTTGCTTGATCGGGGTATCGCGGGCAATGTTAAGTTTGTTCAGGCCAATGCTGAATGTTTACCTTTTCCCGATAATTATTTTGATGTCATTAGTATTGCTTTCGGTTTGAGAAATGTAACCCATATCGATCAGGCATTAAAATCCATGTACAGGGTTCTGAAACCTGGCGGGCAATTACTGGTGTTGGAATTTTCCAGGGCTAAAGCACCTGGATTAAGCCCTGTATACGATGCATATTCCTTTAGAGTTTTACCCGTTATTGGAAAGCTGGTTGCTAATGACGAGGAAAGCTATCGTTACCTCGCAGAGTCAATACGCATGCATCCTGACCAGGAAACACTGAAGTCAATGATGGAAGAGGCTGGCTTTGATCGATGTGAATATCATAATCTAACCGGTGGCATCGTTGCGCTACATAGAGGCTTTAAATATTAGGCAGGGTTGGTGAATATGACATATGCTGGTTTTTGGCGGCGCTTCGGTGCCATGATAGTTGATAGCTTAATTTACAGTGTCTTATTGGCACTCATACTGGGTCCTAAGTATGTGGATTCAGATTTTTGGTCATTTGAAGGAATCATTAGCAACGGAATCGCATTGTCTCTAACCATTGTGTTATGGGTTCGCTACCTCGGTACGCCAGGTAAATTATTGTTGGGTTGTCAGGTTGTTGATGCAGATACGGGCGAACGAATGACTGTCAAACAGGCGATGATCCGCTACCTTGGTTACTTTGTTTCAATTTTCACATTAGGTATCGGATTTTTATGGGTCGCCTGGGATAAACGAAAACAGGGATTTCACGATAAAATCGCAAACACTGTTGTTGTGTACAACGGTACAGTAGACGTTTTTGATGAATCTCAAAAGTCATTGAGTCAGCTAATAAGTGAAGTACGGTGACAAAACTACCCCATACTATTACCACGCTTATTGAAATAGCTTTTAATCGCTATCTTGATATGGATCCCGATGCCAGGGCGAGGATGCCTGCTATGGCAGACAAGGTAATAAAAATCACTATCCGTGAAATTGATCTTCCACTCATAATGCGGGTTCGAGAGAACCATATTGATGTGCTTTCCAGTTATGATTCAGACGTACATAGCGAGATGCGAGCTTCAGCTTTGTCATTGATGAAGTTGGGGATGGCTGGTGATGCCAGCACAAGCGCGTTGGGTGAAGACATTGAAATGTCAGGTGACCTTGAAACGGGTCGCCAATTTCGTGACCTGTTAAGTAAGGTAGATATCGACTGGGAAGAAATACTTTCTCAATATACCGGCGATATCATTGCGCATAAAATCGGAAACAGTATCCGTACCTTGACGAACTGGGGTAGGAAAACCGTAGATTCTTTGGCTAAGGATGTGTCGGAGTACCTGCAGGAAGAAAGCAGGCAAATTCCGTCGCAGCATGAGATCATAGATTACCTGGCAAAAATTGACGATATTCGGCTGGCTGCTGATCGCGCCGAAGCACGCGTCAAACAGCTGGAGATTCTTTTACAAAAAGCTGGCTCGGATGTGGGTGAGGCATCTGATTAGTGAAGGCCATCAAGCAAATATTCAGATTGGTTTATATCAATCATGTACTGTTGCGGCACGGCCTGGATGAAATTATTCTCGCCACTCACCTGTTTCGCCCGTTACGCTTTGTATCATACCTGTCGCCATGGAGATGGTTTCGTGAAGAGGGTGCGCCACGTGGGGAGCGAATTCGCCGTTCCCTGGAAGACCTGGGGCCAATTTTTGTAAAGTTTGGTCAAATACTTTCAACGCGTCGAGATTTATTACCGGATGATATTGCCGATCAACTGGCCATGTTGCAGGATCAGGTACCGCCATTTCCCGGCGCCACTGCGCGAACTATCGTAGAAACTGCCTATAAAAAATCCGTTGACCAGGTATTCAAAGCCTTTGATGAAAAACCTCTGGCTTCTGCTTCAATTGCCCAGGTGCATGCGGCAACGTTGCTAAACGGGCAAGAGGTCGTGGTGAAAGTTGTCAGACCAGGTATTGCCGACGTAATTGGGCGTGATATTGGGCTACTTTATATCGTTGCTGAACTGGCAGAACGCTATTGGCCGGGAGCCAGGCGGTTGCGTCCAGTGGAAGTAGTCAGCGAATATGAAAAAACCATCTTTGATGAGCTGGATTTGATGCGCGAAGCGGCATCTGCTTCTCAGCTTAAGCGAAACTTTAAAGATTCAGGCTTGCTCTATATACCGGAAATATTTTGGCCCCTGACACGTCGCAACGTAATGGTCATGGAACGTATTTCCGGTATTCCAATCAGTGACATCGAGGAGTTGAAACGGAATAATGTGGACCTGAAAAAACTGGCGGAAGCGGGTGTTGAAATATTTTTTACTCAGGTTTTTCGCGACAGTTTTTTCCACGCTGATATGCATCCCGGAAATGTTTTTGTTACTGCTGCCGGGCAGTATATAGCAATAGATTTTGGCATTATGGGTACACTCAGTCCTGGTGACCAGCGTTATCTGGCAGAAAACTTTCTCGCGTTTTTTCGTCGTGACTACCGGAAAGTGGCTGAACTTCATGTAGAGTCCGGCTGGGTACCAGAAGATAC
>NZ_CDLKIE010000066.1:0-5815 GCF_975902315.1 Kaarinaea lacus
AATGTATTAACCTTGTTGTTCCAGCTATTAATTATGGGACGGCTGGTTCCGCTGATAGGTTTGGCCTGGACATTGGCAATAATACCTTTACTGTTGGCAATGGGTTTTCTAATTTTAAGTTTTTCCCCGATAGTAATGGTGTTAATCATAGTGCAGGTCGTACGTAGAGCCGGGAATTATGCAATTATGCGTCCGGCCAGGGAAATGTTATACGTGGTGGTCGACAGGGAATCCAAGTACAAAGCTAAAAATTTTATCGATACAGCGGTTTATCGGGGCGGCGATGCAGTAAGTTCCTGGGTCTATGCCGGCATGAAATCAATGGGTTTATCTATTTCGAATATTGCACTGATCGCTGTACCGCTGGCGCTGGTTTGGGCCTGGGTCGCTTTTCGTATGGGGAAATGGCAGCAGAAATTAAGCGCTAACTCGTAAAACTCGTTAAGTAAGGAGAGGAATATGACTATGCTGAAAAAACCGATCTGCCGTCGAGCGTTTCTAAAAACTGTGGTTGGGGCTAGCGCCAGTTTTCCATTGTTAAGCTCAACGCTATTTGCGAAGGCCAAAACCGCCATCAAAAAACCCATTCCTTCGTCTGGCGAGTTATTACCCGTAATCGGTATGGGATCATCGCGAACCTTTGATGTAGTCGATAACCAGGAAGCGCGGGGCAAGTTACAAAAGGTATTACAGACCTTTTTTGATAATGGCGGTTCACTGATCGATTCATCACCTATGTATGGATCTTCTGAGGAAGTTATAGGCGATTTGTTGAAGAAAGTGAACAACAAAGGTGCTTTGTTCTCCGCAACCAAGGTATGGATTGATGGCCAGCAGGAAGGCGTAGAGCAAATGCGAAACTCCATGAAACTATGGGGGGTGAACAAATTTGACTTGATGCAGATTCACAATTTGCGTGACTGGCAAGTGCATTTGGAAACATTAAAGCAATGGAAAGCCGACGGTAAAATTCGTTACATTGGCATTACAACCTCACACGGGTGGTCTCACGACGAACTGGAAACAGTTCTCAAAAAGGAAACATTTGACTTCGTACAGTTTAGTTACAATATTATCGACCGCGCAGTCGAGCGTCGTCTCCTGCCGATTGCCAGGGAAAAGGGCATTGCGACGTTAATTAATCGACCGTATCAAAAAGGGAGTTTATTCAGTAATGTCAGGAGCAAGCCCTTGCCAGAATGGGCAAAAGAATTTGATATTGAGAGTTGGGGGCAATTCTTTTTGAAATTTATAGTATCTCATCCAACAGTGACCTGCGTTATTCCGGCAACATCCAAACCTCATCACATGCTTGATAATATGGGAGCCGGCTTTGGTCAATTACCGGATGCGAAAACGCGACAACGGATGATTGAGTATATGGATTCGCTATAGAATACCTTGTTTGGTGACAGTAAGATCCAGATACTAAATTCAAGTGCTTCAAATAACATATAAAATATATTAAGAATACCCTGTAACTATTTGATAATTAGACAATATCAAAGATTGTCTGCTATGCCTTATTCCCTCACAACATCTAAAGATTTTCCGTAAGTCCTCGATAAAACAAGAGTGTAGTAGTGGATGAAAACTGACTGGTTCGTTCTTTGAACCGGCGACCAATAAAAACCTGTCCCAGGATACTTACTATATTTTGCAACCGTAAATAGATGGTGCGGCAAGGGTGTGTATGGCAGCGATAGTCTGCAAAAATCAGATTAATCCACATAAAAGCATGACGTTGCTATCGATTGTTGTTGTGCTTTTTATTACAACAACGATGTTGCTGTGGGGCGCAAATACACGAGAACAGGATTTCCTGCAGAGTCAGCGAAACCTTGCAGAAAACTCTGTGATTGGCACCGCAAACCAGATTACGCAAAAGATCGCCGATTTACGCCAGGGCATAAAACTGTTTGCACAAAAAGAAAAACAACTTCTGAAACAGATAGCCGAAAATCCGGATGACCTGGATAAATACGATAACCTGGTAGATCTTGCCAAAGCCGAATTTCCAAATGCTGTAGCCATTACCATTGCAGATAAAAATGGCGATCCGTATGTTGAAGATTTTGATGGCTTCATACTGGATATCTGCAGAGTGGATATCAAAAGATATTCTGGTACCAGGCATCCACCTAATATATTTATTCATCCCAATCCTCTCGCTTACCATTTTGACATAATGGTAAAAGTTGATATCGGGTTAGGGGAACAAAGTATATTTTTCATGAGTTTTTCGCCCGAGTTGATCACGCGAATTCTGAATAATGGTGAGTTGTATTCACACAAACTAACACTTATTAAAAATGATTCATCCGGCTTAATTGAAATAACGTCAAAAGGGGCGCGTGACATGCTTCCCGCCGATAATATTCGACTGACTGATGAACAACGCAATAAAATTATCTACACCCGTCCTGTACTTCATACAGCCTGGAAATTGATAGATTTTCCGGTCAACGATTATCTGTCTAAACGCAGTCGTCAGATTTGGACAAAAACGTACGCCATGATTACATTGCTCTTTCTATTTAGTGGCGCGATGTTATTTTTACTGGGTCGTGTGGAGAAAAAAGCCAAAATTAGAACTGAAGCAGCCATAAGAGACAAAGTAACAGCTGAGTATGCCAATAAAGCAAAAAGTAACTTTCTGGCCAATATGAGTCATGAAATTCGTACACCGTTAACGGCTATTATAGGTTATGGCGAAACCTTACTACGCAGTGACCAGTCGATGAAGGAGCGGGTGCATGCAGTTAATACCATTATCGGGAGTGGCGAGCATTTACTAAATCTTATTAACGACATTTTAGATGTTTCAAAAATTGAGGCCGAAAAACTTGTTCTAGAGCAGGTTAAAGAGTCTCCTTATAAACTGATCAATGAAGTCAAAAATATTGTTTCCGGTCAAGTTGAAAGAAAAAATGTAGATTTTTCCATTAACTATGATTTTCCGCTGCCCAGGTACATTTACAGTGACTATGTGAGAATTAAGCAAATCCTGTTGAACCTGTGTTCCAATGCCATCAAGTTTACTGAAAAAGGTTATATTCGGATTAATATGAGATATGAGCAGGACATGGATCGTTTGTATTTCATTGTTCAGGATTCTGGCATTGGCATGTCTGAGAGAGCCCGGGAAAAAGTTTTCGATTCATTTACCCAGGCCGATGAGTCAACCACCCGGAAATATGGTGGTAGCGGTTTAGGGCTTACATTATCCAAACAGCTGGCTAATTTGTTAAACGGCGATATTGATGTTGATTCAAAGCCTGGCATTGGTAGTACCTTTGCCTTTTATATTCCTACTAATTTATCCGTCCAGAATAACCTTATCAATAGCGAATCTGATATCCCTGTATTAGAAACTGTATCCAGTAAACCCATCTGCGTTGAAAAACTCATGGGAAGAGTTCTGGTAGCAGAAGACAATGAAAACAATCAAAAACTTATTCAATTCAATCTTGAAAAAATGGGTCTGGACGTAGTGGTAGTCGACAATGGTAAGAAAGCCATTGATACCGCACTGGCGGGAAATTTTGATCTTGTCATCATGGATATGCAAATGCCGGTGATGGGAGGCCTGGAAGCAGTGGTAGAGCTTAGATATAACAATTATCAACAGGCAATTGTGGCTCTTACTGCAAGTGCATTGCAAGAGGACAAGGACAGATGTATGCGGGCCGGATGCAATGATTTTGTGACCAAACCAATTCATTATGAACAATTGTACCAGGTAGTAAAACAGTATCTTGCCGTGCAGGAAACTGGTCCCGTTACAGAGCCTTTATATTCCACCATTTTAGAAAATGACGCTGACTTCAAAGACCTGATGGATGCCTTTATTGACAGCCTGATTCCAACGAAAAAGAAGCTTAACCACGCTTTTAACGAAGAAGACTGGAAGTTATTTAGTGGGGTGATTCATCAAATTAAAGGACTGGGAGGCAGTTACGGCTATCCCGATATTACCCAGGTCGCCGCTAAAATTGAGTTTCAACTTGTTAGCGAAAATATTTCTGAAGTATCATTGCTGTTGAACGAGTTATTCGAACTATTTGATAGAGCCATTATGGGGCACCTAAAGACTACGGATATGGAGATTAAGGCAGTAGGCGACTAGCAAAACATATTTGCCTGGTAATTAAAAAAGCCCCGGACAGCGGGGCTTTTTGCGTATCATGCAATGGAATTTACTTATCTTTCCCCAGCTTGTTGCCCCGCATAGTTCCAGATATCAACATCTTTACCCTGTTCGCGAATGTGATCGGCACGATCTGTCAGATAGCGCTGAAAGCTGGGTTGTTTCCTGTAACTACCGGATAATACATAATCAAGAATACCCTGCGTATGAAATACTTTAAACGAACCTTCAGTTCGGATAATTTCTTCCCCTTTCTCATTAAAGACAACGATTGAAGGTGCGAATTTTACGTCCAGTTTTTTAGCCCATTCTCGTGCTGTTGTTTTCTTGCCATCAGGTGTAACAACAGGCGTCTTTGACCACATGTCGAGCTGCGCTGTTTTAAAGTTGCTAATAATGTTGCGCAGTTCCTTATCCGGCAATACTTTTGTATGCAGTGTATCGCAGTCTGGGCAATCTTTTTGTTCGAAAAATACGGCTATTGGTTTTTTGTTATTAGATACCACTTTTAGATTGATTGGCTCTTTTATGAAAAAGTCTTCCTTATGCATATTCTTACTTGATTTAGTGGAAGGGAGATTGGCTTTTACGAAATCACGGTATTTCATTTCCTTTTCTTTACGTTGTGCGACGTAATCCAGATCTACGCTGAATTTTCGCGGGGATCGATAGCCATTTAACCGCAATACGATTTTACCTTCTTCATCGTAGAACAACAGTGTAGGTGTGAACTGGACTTTAAGGGCTTCAGCCAGGGTTTTTTCCTTGTACTGCTTGCCATTTACATAAGTGATTTCACGGTCGCCCCACATATTAATGCCAATAATGTCGAAGTTCTTTTTAACCTTTTCTGCAATATTTTTCTGTGCCAGGTTACGTTCCACAAGCGCATTACAATAGGGACACCCATCCTGATGAAAAAACACGACCAACCTTTTACCGGACTCTTTGGCTTCCTCAATGTCTTCAGGGAAGTTAAGAAAACTCTCCTTGAACCAGTCAGGGTATTCCGTCATTTTCGCACCGTAAAATTTACCCTCAGCTTGTTTCGCAGACATGGCCGAAACTGAATAAAATAGAACCAGAGTAAATGTAAGGAGATACAAAGTTAACACGGAAGGTTGCTTGCGCATTTTTATATCCTCGACAGATTAATTATTGATTTATAACCACTTAAGAGGTAGTTCAACTAACTACAATTCGATGTCATGTAATTAAGACGATATCTATACCAGAAAATTCAACCTTAAAATAGTCAAATTAACAGATACTTACAAAATTTAATTGTGGTTTGAATGGGGGGAGTTAAAAAGCGGCTCAAATAACACTGGTCAGCTAAATCGACAGTTAACAGAAAGCACGCTAAGTTGAATGAAATTATATTAATGTCTTGCTTTAGGCCGCTAGTCAACGATGTGAAACATCTGACTAAAACGCACGCTATCACCAACCTTAGTCGCTACAATACGGATTTTACCTTTTCGAGAATTGACTTTGTCGTCACTGGTATGGTGAGTTAGAGTGAGCTCGCCGGTACCTAAAGCTTTCTTTCCTTTGAACGTCCACTTGATGTTATTAACAAATATTTCTCTACCATTCGTTGACGAAAAAAGGTTTTCGTAGTTCTGTTTCATTTCAACAAGGCCGGTGCGGTCTTTTGTCCAG
>NZ_CDLKIE010000067.1:0-5081 GCF_975902315.1 Kaarinaea lacus
AGAATGAATTGTTTTCTACAATTTGTAACATAGGCTCTTGTATTGTCATTGTGGTTTAGTGGTTATGTTCAGGTTTTTGATTCTAATTTTATTTTTGGTTCCAGTGATCGCTTTCGGTACAGAAAAAGCGGATCTGGTTGTGGTGAAAAAATCCAAATTCAGGTTGTATTTAATCGCCGACAACAAGGTATTCAAATCCTTCCGTGTCTCCCTGGGCGAAAATCCCAGGGGTCATAAACAACAGGAAGGCGATGAACGAACGCCCGAAGGTCGTTATATACTCGACTTTAAAAAAGAGGATAGTGCGTTTTATAAAGCAATACACATTTCCTACCCCAATAAAGAAGACATTCAACGAGCAAAAGAACGAAATGTTGATCCAGGCGGGGACATTATGATCCATGGTCAGAAAAACCAGGTGAGTAAAGTTTCTTTTACCAGGCAGTCAGGAAACTGGACCGATGGTTGTATTGCCGTCACCAATAGTGCAATGGATAAAATTTGGGATTCTGTCGATCCAGGGACGCCGATAATTATAAAACCATAATATTGCGTTTCAGCTTTTCTGGGTTACTGCAAAGTATCCCGTAATGTCTCTCCGGTACGATCTTTTTCTACTCCCTGTCTCTGGTTTTTAATGAGATTTATCGTGCCAGGGCATGAGGGCGGTGATATCATTTGTAGTAGAGCTTAATGATATTTCAGGGTGATTTTATGGCGTTTCGCATTATCATCAATGACAAGGAATGTACCAGTCCTGTTGTGAAATACGGGTTGGCAGTGGCTGTTTTGATAGGGACAATTGCAATATCAGCATTGATTGTCTTTGTACTGTTGCCGATCATTGGCGTTTCTGTTGCGGCGACGTTGGGATTTCTAATTGTTATTGCGGTAGGTATATTTGCGGCAGCCGTGGCATTGACTCTGGGTAGCGCGCTGCTATCGGTACTATTTGTGTTTGTGGATTATTTGGCAACCAGGTTTGGTAAACGCTAGCAATCTGTAGCTTTTGTTGCTCAAAACACTTTGCCTGTATAACAGCTTATGACACGGGTATATATTGCCTGTTAATTCGCTGTCTTGCATTATGGCGCAACACTATCTGTTTTAATTCTTACGCCCAATGGTCCCCGCGGAATATAAACTTGTTGCTGTTGACCGTCGCGTACCACCGTAACAGCTACCGTATTATGTGCCGTACCTTTACTGGTAGCGCCTGTAAGGTCGGACCAGTTGTATATACGTTCATTGTCATAGCTTAGTATTACATCACCGGGCAGAATGCCGGCGTTGTTTGCCGGGGAGTTGCTAAGCACGCTTTCAACGATCACTCGATTCGATCGGCCTGCCGCGTAAAGGTATGCGTCGTATTCGTCATCGTTTAGCTCCGAGCGCAGAGCCCTGGTACGATCGGCAATTTCTTTCATGGATTGATTGTAGCGTTCGTTACCCATCCAGCCTTCACGTGTAGCTTGATCACGGATATAAAGTTTATCCAGTTCCGCCTGTTCGAATATATTCTTAATATGACTTACCTTGGCCTGGTCAATACCGGCATCAATCAATGCCTGTTCGTTAAACCAGTTAACATTCTGGTTAAATGTGTCAGGGCGATGGGGATTCGTTGCAGCGCTTGTTGGCGCCTGGGAATTACTGGTATTGCCTGCACCTGCTTTTTGTGAGTCAGGAATTAATCCTTTCTCCAGTTTTACCAGTTTTTGTTCCAGTTGTTGGCGCTTTTCTGCTTCTGCCTGCACCTGGCTTTGCAGGGCCTGGATGGTTTGTTCCAGTTGTTCAAGTTTTTCAGTATTTGAATGGTTGCTGGCTGAAGAAAATGGGCTGCTCGGATTGTTTGAGGGGGCGAGTTCAGTAATGTTCCTTTTGTCGTTGTCAGGTATGTCAGGATCACTCAGTGAGTCGAGTGTTGCGCCAATTACAACACCTATGCCAATAAGCCCAATGAATGTAAGGAGTGCATGATTCATGATAGTAATACTATAGCAGGATCGTCCAGATTCAGTGTTGAATTAGATGCCGCAAGCGTTGCAGAGTTCCTTTATTTCGTCACGCGGGTTAGTCAGATTTCCAGTCCCCGTCGCGAATGCGGTTAATGGCAGCCGCCAGCTCATGCAAGCGGGGCAGCGCGAGATTACCAACTTTATAAGGGCTGATGATATCCAGGCCTTTTTTGTTTACATCGGACATCAGTTTTTGTAACCCCGGTATCAGAGTGTCCCCAGGCTTCGCATAACGTTGGGCGTATAAGTGGATCATCAGGCCTATGGCGCGGGTTTGCCCGATATCGATCAACTGTTCTACCTGTGACAGATCAATGCGGTGTTCACCGTAGAGTAATATCGAGAGTTCCTTGATATCAATTTTTACATCGCGATTGCGGCGGGAAGGATCCAGGGTTTTTGATCCAGGAAGGCGTTTTGATTCGCGTTGGAAGCGAGGCAAATCTCCCAGGTTGTCAGGAATGCTATAGTTCTTGTTGTGCGCCAGCGCCCTGGCTTGTTGCGTGACATCCTTTGGCTCATAAGTGTCCATCATAATGACATTGTCAGCGATATCGAAGTAATCGCCTGATCCACCCATAACAATTACAGACGATACCCCATGTTGTTCGTATAGTTCTCGAATGCGATACAGTAACGGGGTAATGGGCTCTTTGTCCTGGCTCACCAGTTTCTGCATTCGTTCATCGCGAATCATAAAATTAGTCGCCGACGTGTCTTCATCAATGAGTAGTACTTCCGTACCACATTCAAATGCCTCAACGATGTTGGCGGCCTGAGATGTACTGCCACTGGCATTTTCTGTGGTGAATTGTCGAGTGTTTCGATTAAAGGGCAAACGATCGATAAATGGACTGATGTTAACTTTAGAAATCGCCCGGCCATCCTCTGCGCGTACTTTGACAGCGGTTGGATTGGCAACTACTTTTTCTCTTCCATCCCCCGGAATATGATTATAGGGGCCTCTTTCCAGGGCGTGTAATAATGTAGACTTTCCGTGAAATCCTCCGCCTACTACTAACGTTACCCCTTCTGGAATACCCATTCCGTTGATGTTACCCGCATTAGGTAAATCAAATTTATGCTCAAGGGATGGCGGGGACTGGAATCGAATCACGTCTTCACGCAGTGGCTCATCATTGATGCCACTACGTCGAGGCAGGATAGCGCCATTGGCAATAAATGCCACCAGTTTCCTGCTTTTTAAAGATTCGCGTAATGCATGCTGGTCTTCGGCCGACTCAATGTGACCGACAAGTTTTTCCTGAGACAGGTTTTGATGGTATAGCCCTTTTTCAACAATAATCGGTAGTTCGTCAAAAAACATATGTATTGCCTGGTGACCGGCAACACGTCTGCCGTTAGCGGGCAGGCCCATCACGATTCTTGCTTCGACAAACGCCGGGTCAACGATGACCGCATTGCGGCGCAATATTTGTTGGCCACTGGTATCAATAGCGATGATGCCACTGCAACCGCTACCGCGATTACCTTTGATGGTTTTCCGGATAACACGTTTTACTGACCGCGCGATAAAGTCTTCGAGTGCAATTCGTCGAATATTGTTATTTTGTTTAATTTCCCACTGGTTCTCCGGGAAACCGGCAACAGGCATGGGAACTTGAATACTCACTCGTGATGGTGCGGCAAAGGGATCGCCCTGAACATGGTCAATCGTTACGGTGAACGACTCAAAGTCATAGCTTCCTTTGATGTCCTTGTAGGCTTTATAGCCTTTTCCATCGATACTTTGTAAAAGCTGTTTAAGTTTATTCATGGGTGACCAGTAATTAATAGAGTCCATTAATGAGAGTCATAGGTTATACTTTACGGGCGACGTTTATCGCTATATTAAGCTTTTATTTTAACCAGCTGCTTAGCCGGTTAAAAGGTTTTCTTGTGAATATTAATGGCGTACATATATAGTAGGTGGAAAAATTTTAGCCGGTAAATATGAAAAATATCGAAAACAAAAAAGTGGTGTTTTCCTGGGCCTTATATGACTGGGCCAATTCCGCCTTTGCCACCACCGTGATGGCAGGATTTTTCCCCGTGTTTTACAAGCAGTATTGGGCCGGGGATGTTGCTGCAACCGAGAGCACTTTTCAACTGGGTGTAAGTAATGCCGTAGCAAGCCTGGCCATTGTAATATTGGCACCCTTGATAGGTGCCATTGCGGACGTTGGACAGTTTAAAAAAATATTCCTGGTGTTATTTGCGGCGATGGGAATATCAGGAACCGCGTTTTTGTATTGGGTTGGTCAAAATGAATGGGCTGCTGCAGTGATGTTGTATGGCGCCGCTACCATTGGCTTTATGGGGGCTAACGTTTTTTATGACGCGTTAATATTGAGCGTTTCAACTGAAGACAATCGCGACCTGGTATCAGCCATAGGCTATTCCCTGGGATACCTTGGTGGAGGATTATTATTTTCAGTTAACGTAGCGATGACATTGTCCCCGGAAAGTTTTGGGTTGCAAAGTGCTGCAGACGCTGTGCGAGTATCTTTTTTAAGTGTCGCGATATGGTGGTTGTTGTTCAGTATTCCGCTGTTGTTTTATGTGCATGACCACAACAGTAAAGCAGCGGTTCCATTATTCACGGCTGTACGGCAGGGCATTCGACAGGTGGTGGATACCTTTCTTCACATTCGTGCTTTACGCCCCGTGCTATTTTTTCTTGTTGCATATTGGTTATACATCGATGGCGTAGATACGGTTGTACGTATGGCAGTGGACTACGGATTGTCTATTGGATTTGAGCAGCAGCATTTGATTACCGCGCTACTGATTACCCAGTTTATTGGCTTTCCGGCTGCCATTGGCTTTGGTTATTTGGGGCAACGAATCGGCGCCAAGAAAGGTATATTTCTGGGGCTCGCGGTTTACAGTCTGGTAACAGTGTGGGCGTACTTCATGAATGTCGTCTGGGAATTTTATGCACTGGCGGCAATCATCGGCCTGGTACAGGGCGGTGTGCAATCTCTTAGTCGGTCACTGTATGCGGATATTATCCCGGCTGACAAGTCGGCAGAATTTTTTGGTTTCTACAATATGATGGGC